>JARLJF010000060.1 GCA_031291335.1 Pandoraea sp.
ACCTGCCGCGTCATCGGAAAGCGCGGCTGACTGCCCAGTCGCAACACCAGCGGCAGCGTGAGTATCGGAAACGCCTTCGAGAGCGCCCACAGCGGATATAGCGCCGTAATGTAGTGAAAGGTCTGGCCGAACAGCGGCAAGAGCAAGACCAGACACCCGACGACAAAGGTGCGCGGCAAGCCACCCGCGAAGACGGGCGGCAGTGCGTCCGTCGTGTCGCTGGGTGCGGCGGATTCCATTTCGAGTGTTTGCGGCCCGGCTGTCACGAAGCAGTTGAATTCGGTGGTTAGACTTGGCGAGTTTGGCGTGCCCGCTTGCCGCAATCCATCTGCAGCAAGCGGACGCGGGCGATCAGAAGCTGCGGGCGCCGTTGATGTCGTAATTCACGTTCTTCTGGAACGGCAGTCCCTTGTTGATGTACTGGTCGACCCAGAGGTCCACCTCGGCAATCGACGACTTCGGCACGAAGATCGTGTCGTTGGATTGCAGAACGATGTCCTGCGCCGGATCGCCTTGCTGGGTGAGCGCCTTCACGTCGACCGTACGCAGCATCGGACGACCGTCCGGACTACGACGAATCAGCACGATCTCGCCGGTGCGTGCCGTATCGAGCAAGCCTTGTGCGGTAATGACGGCTTGCATTACGCTCATGCCCGGCGTGAGTGCGAGTTCGCCGGGCTTGCCCACCTCGCCGCCCACGAAGATGTGCGCGGCCGTCTGCGTGACCGCCACGATCGCGTGCGCGTTGGCCGTCATGCCGTTGGTCGCCAGGGCGCGGTTGACGGTATCGCCGAACTGCGAGAGTGTCTGGCCGGCAGCGGACAGATTACCGGCGAACGGCATGGCGATCGTACCGTCGGGCGCCACGCGCCCCTTGTAGTTGAGTTCGATGTTGAAGGGCAGTACGACCGAAATATCGTCACCCGCCAACAGCCGATACGGGCTCGGTGTCGCGTCAACCCAGGTCGCAAAGCGATCGGGTTGCTGATATTTCGTGTCGACCCAAGTGTGGGTGCAAGCCGTCAGCATCAGCAGCACCAATGCGCAGGTCGGGCGAAGAATATTCATTGGACAGAGGGCAAGAAGCCGAGGAGTTTCACGGTTTGGACCGTACTCTAGAGCAGTTCGGCCGTCTCGCCAAGCACGATAAATCAGCGTCGGATTTATAGGACAATATCGGTTTTTGGGGGACGTTTCGGGGACTTTCTTCCGTAAGATATGCGCCTTGAAACCAATTACATTGGCCGGGCAACCTTTACGCTTCTTGCATCCCTATGGCAATTACGACTAGAACAAGGCCTGACCGGCACGCCGCGGTCGTCGACGTGACGATCCGGGATTACCTCAACACATTTTTCTATTACCGCAAGATTGCGACAACGGTGTTTCTCGCAATCGTCGCCATCGGCATTCTCGCCGCTCTGTTCGTACCCATTCCGTATCGCGCCCAAGCCACGCTGCTGGTGCTCAACGCGGGTTATTACGACCAGACGAACAATCCGAACCCCAGCGTCTCGATTCAGCCGCCGCCCGGGCAGTTGAATGGCGTTGAAGCCCAGATTCTGTCGAGCCCGGAGCTGCACCGCGAAGTCATCCTGTCGAAACTGGGACCGGGAGCGACCGAGAGCGACATCAATCGCGAATTGCAGAATTTCGAGCGCCGCCTGCATATCGAGCAGAACGACCTCTCCAACACGATCTCGCTCACTTATTCGGATACCGATCCAAAAGTGGCGGCGGAAGCATTGGCACGTCTGCTCGACAAGTATTTCCGCCAGCGCGCGTCGATCTTCACCTCGGGCCGGGTCAACCTGCTGGTCAACCAGCGCGACGACGTGGGCAAGCAACTCGACAAGGCCGACGCCGATCTGCTCGCGTTCCAGAAGAAGCATGGCATCGTCAAGATCGACGACCAGACCTCGCGCGCCGTACAACTGGAAGCCGAACTCGTTCAGCGCAAGCTCGAAACCGACGCCAAGCTGGCACAAGACCGCAGCGAGCTGAAGTCGTTGCAGACCTCGACCAAGGACGTGCGCTCGACCATTCCGATTTATGCGGATGACTCCGAGTCCAGCCGCGCCATCAACGGCATGCAGGTCACGCTAAGCGAACTGGAGACCAAGCGTGCCGATTTCGCCTCGCGCTATTTGCCGACGTCGCCGTTCGTGCAGCAGCTCGACAAGCAGATTGCCGACATGCGTGCCAACATCGCGAACCAGAAGCAGCAGATGATGACGGCGACGCGTCTGGGTCACAACAACTACTACGACGTGGTGCAGGAACGTCTCGCGGTGCTGAACGCCAGCATTGCGGGTGGCCTCGCCCAGCAAGCGGCACTTGACGAGCAGATCAAGCAAACGCGCTCCAAGCTGCAGGGCATGAGCGATGTGTCGAGCCAACTGAGTCAGTTGCAAGCGCGCCGCGACATTCTTGCCGATAGCTTCAAGGATCGTTCGCGTCAGGTCGAACTCGCACGTGTGCAGCAAGGTCAGGCCAGCCAGATCAACGGCACCAACGTGCGCGTGATTCAGGCTCCCTTCCCGCCGTCGCAGCGCAGCGTATCGGCCAGCCTGCTGATCGCCGCATCGATTGCCGCCGGCCTGCTGATTTCCGCGCTGACGGTGCTGATTCTGGCGAGCATGCGTGAGACCTTCCTGAGTCCCGAACAGGTGGAACGTGCGCTGCTGCTGCCGGTAGTCAATGCGCCGGTCCTGCTTGGCGGCGACCGACGCACTGGCCCCGCCGGGGCCGCAGGCGTGGCAGGCACCGCCGCCGCGAGTCCCGCGAATGCGGAGCCCGCCTTCTCACGACCGGCCCATCTGGCCTATGGCCGAATGATCGCGGCGATCAACAGCAGCACCCAGTCGCACGCCAAGGTCGTCATGGCGCTCTCGGCGGGCAAGAACGACGGTCTGTCGTCCGTCATTCAGGGGCTGACCACCGAACTCGAACATCGCACGGCCAAGCCGATCCTGATCCTCGACATCGCCTCGACACCGGAAGCGCCGATCTACGGCAAACCCAATGCACAGGGCTTGCTGGCCTGGCCGTCGAACGGCGGCAGCGGCACGGTCAATGCCGACGCCGTGGCGCCGGCAGACTCCTCGGCCATCGAAGACCTCAAGTTCACGCGGGTGGAAGGTCACAATATCGTCGTGGCACAACCGCGCAGCGGGGCGGTCCCTTCGTCGTGGCAGCAAGTCACACGTCTGTTCGACGCCCTGCGCGAGTCGCACGACTACATCGTCGTTCACGCCCCGCCGTCGAGCCAGTCCTTCACCGGCATCGAGAATGCTTCGCTGGCCGATGCCACGGTGCTCGTGGTGCGCGCCGAAGCGACGCGCAAGCCGGTGATCGCCGGACTGAAGGCACAGGTCGAAGATGCCGGCGGACGATTGATCGGCGTAGCACTCACGCATCGCCGCGGGTATATCCCGAGCTTCATCTACCGCTTCTTCTAGCCGTCGGCCCCAGATCACCATGCAACAAATCAGCGCGATCCTGCCGATCAAGACACGGGGACGACACTACGCGGACAACATCGGCCGGTGCGACATCCTGTTCTCGTCGCTGCGCCACTTCACGACGCCGGCGCTGTTCCATCGCTTCGTGATCATCGTGCCGCATGACGAAGTCGAAGAGGTCCGGGGCTATGCCAAGGCGTGGTCGGACTTCCCCATCGAGGTGATCGACGAATCTCTGTACATGGGGGCCTTTGCCGAGTTTTCGCAGCGTCACCAGATCCGTAACTGGCATCGCCAGCAGATCATCAAGATCAACGCGCCGGAGTGGATCGAGACCGAGTATTTCCTGATCTTCGATCCGGACTGCTTCGCCACGCACGCCTTCGACTTCGATTCGCTGATCGTCGATGGCCGCGCGGTAACGCACCTCAAGGGGCGTAGCGTCGAGCCGTACTACTGGGAAGCGTCGGCCAAATTGCTCGACGTCGATCCGCATCTCGAGCGCGAAGGTGTCTGGTGGACGCCGGCCACGTTGTCGCGCTCGCTCTGCCTGTCGCTGCAGCAACGGCTCGAGGCCGTGAACGGCACGGACTGGAAGCGTGTGCTGCTCGCCAACTACGCCATCGACTGGACGGAATACACGCTGTACTGGCTCAACGCCGAGCACGCAGGACTGCTTGAGCGGTATCACACGCAGGCCGTGCCGCCGCAGCGCACGCTGCACGCGAGCGAGAGCGTCTGGTTTGCCGACAAGATGCAGGAATGGGACGCCGCGCACTATTTCGCGCCAGAGAGCGACGGACTGTTCGCGGTCGTTCAAAGCAACACGAAGATTCCCCTCGATCAGGTAGTGGCAAAGCTCTCACCGTACTTCCCCATCAAGATTCAGCCGTACGACCGGCATGTCGATCCGTTGCTGAAGGCCAAAGAGATATACTCTGCAGCCGTACGCAAGGGACTCAAGATGCTGCGAAAACTTCGCGGAGATAAAGGAATCAAGGGATAAGACGGATGAGCAGTACCAAAGACCGATTGGTCGGCATCGAGATCCTGCGATTCTTCAGCGCGTTCGCCGTTCTCATCTGGCATTACCAGCACTTCTTCTTCCGTCCGGCGAGCGCATCGATCGACGTCGTGCGCAGCAGCCAACCGCTCTACGCCTTGCTGCATCCGTTCTATGACTACGGGTGGCTCGGCGTGAACGTCTTCTGGGCGATCTCCGGCTTCATCTTCTTCAACCGTTATCTGACGAAGATCGGCGCGCGCCGCGTGTCCGGCGGCTTGTTCTTCCTGAACCGGTTCTCGCGGCTATATCCGCTGCACATCGTCACGCTCATCGCGGTTGCCGCGCTTCAGGCGTACTACGTGCGCGAGAATCACGCGTTCTTCGTGTACCCGTACAACACGCCGTACGACTTCTTCGTCAATGTGATTTTCGCTTCCGGATGGCTCACGCCTTACACCGACTCATTCAACGGGCCGGTCTGGAGCGTCTCGACGGAAATCGTCATCTACGTCCTGTTCTTCCTGCTGGCGCGGTTTTTCCGCATCGGGCTGGTGTGGACGTTGCTGCTCATGGGACTATCGGCTGCCGCGGGCGGGCTGTTGATCCATCAGCAGATCAAGGGCAGCGAAGCGAACATCGTGTTCTGCGCCTTCTATTTCTTCATGGGCGGCGCCGTGCACCTGGTGTACGACCGGTTGCGGCACGTGATCGAGTCGCACCGGCGCGCAACGATTCTGCTGTGCTGCGCGGCCTATTTGGGGCTGATCGGTGTTTGCGTCGTGTTCGGCGGCACGAAGTACCTGGCGGCCACGGTCATTGCGCCCGTGTCGATCGTTCTGCTGCGCGTCATCGAGCCGTGGATTCCCGAGCGGCTGGCCGCGCCGATCGTCAACCTCGGCAACACCACGTACTCGAGCTACCTCATCCACTTCCCGCTGCAATTGACGACCGTGATCGTTCTGTCACTGTTCGGCATCGCCAGCGCCACGGTCGCCATGAGCCCGTGGTTCCTTGCGGCCTACCTCATCGTGGTGTTCACGCTGGCCCGGTTGGTCTACCGCGTGCTGGAAGCGCCCGCACAGGCGTTTATCCGCCGCCGACTGGCGTGGCTCGGTGGCCGTGCGCCGGTCAACACCGCTCGCTGAGCGCCACGGCTTCCCACCGCCAGAACCTCACCCCGGCCGGCCACGCCCCCGTCGGGGGGGACGCACCGGGGACGTGCCTCAGGCACCATACAGATGGGTACAGGTTCGTACGGAGGCAATGAGAATCCGACGGGACTGCGCAGTTCAATGATGGTGATGGTGGTGATGCGACCAGAGCGGGTCCATCGAGTCGACAAACGACGCCACCGCTTCCTTGTCACCCGTCGCGTGACGCATCAACTGACCGCACTTGCACCATCCTTGATATGGCGTAATGTGCGAGCACGCCGTCGTCTTTTGCAGATATAGCGTGACCGGTTTGGCACACTTGGTGCACTTGAACTTGAGGGTAAGGGCAGGTTTGCTCATGAGGATTCCACGACACGGTGCACGGCTCGACGCCGCGCGCAAAGACGTCATTGTACCGGGGGTGTCCCCCGCCCCGCCCGCATCCTCGCTGCGCAGACGTCTGCTGCAAGCCGCTGCGTTAGCCGCCTGCCTGCCAATTGCCGCCTGTGCGACGCCGCCGGACATCGGCGGCAGTTTCGTCCAACTCTGGCGCAGTCATCTGGACTGGACACCCGCTCAATGGCGCGAACGCCTCACCGCTACCCATGCCCTCGGCTGCAAGGAAATCTTCGTGCAATGGGTGGGAATCGACGGCGAGCCCGACAATACCTGGATGGCCCCCAACGCTCTGATTCGCACAATCCTCGACGTGTGCGCCACGCTCAGAATGGGTGTGCATCTGGGGGTGCCGTACGACGAACGCTGGTGGACGGCCATTGATGACGCGCAGGCGGACGGGCTCGACGCGTACTTGCAACGCACCGGCAAGCGCGCCACGGCCTACATGCAGAACACGGCGTGGCCAAAGCATTCGGCGTTTCGCGGCTGGTATCTGCCCTACGAGCTGGAGCAATACCACTGGGCGACGCCTTCCCGGATCGACAAACTCTCGGCGTGGCTCAGCCCCATGGCCGACATTGCGCTCGCCACGAGCGGACACCCGCCAACCATCTCGACCTATTTCAGCCAGCTCCCTACCCCCGGCACACTCGTCGACCTGTGGGGCACGCTGCACGATCGTGTTCAGCTCCATCCGATGATTCAGGATGGCGTCGGCGTAGCCGGTATGTCGAACTACACCGCGCTGACGCCATTGTTCGCGATGCTCAAAGCACGTGGGGCGTCGTTCGACATCATCATTGAACTCTTCGAATCGCTGCCGACGGAGAAGAACGACGGTACCGATTTCGATGCGAAAGTGGCCGATTTCGCCCGTGTGCGGCGTCAGTGCGAAATGGCCGCGCAGTTCGGCGCGACACGCCTCGTCGCATTCGCCATCGATCCGTGGGTGCTAGACGACACGCCGGGATCGAAAGCCTTGCTGCGCGACTGGAAGGCCGCCCTGTCCTGACATCGACGTGCCCGACGACGCGGCACTTATCGCTGGTATTGATCGGTCGCGCTCAACTGTCCGCGCAGAATCGGCGCCGCATCGGTACCGATCAGGAACAGGCTGTAGTGATCGCCCGGTTCAAGCCCGGGCAAGGCCAGCACCTTGGACGAGACCGTCCCGCATGCCGAGACCAGCGACGCTTTGACCGGATTGATCGCGCGCGCCATCGACGCACCCTGCGCGACGTTGTCGAACAGCGCGGGCCCAGACGGACTCACGCCCAGTTGTGCACCCACGCACTTCGCGCTCAGATTGTAGAAGCGCAGTTCGGCCTTCAGGCCGTCTTGCGTGCCGGCGACGTCGGTGATCACGGTGAGCGTCACTTTGCCACCGTCGCGACGCGCGATCACCGTGTTGAAGGTATCCGGCGCCACCTGAAGCATGCCCGCCGGCTTGCCGTCGATGACAACCGGGAACGTCTCGTTTCCCTTGACGATGGCATACGTGCTGGCGACCTTCTCGCCCGTCAGCGACTGCGCCGGGCCGTTGGCGACCTGGGCGCGCATCGCCGCACTTCCCGGGTTGACGACACGCACGAACGCAGAACCCGCGGGTGGGCGCGCGGCGTAGAGCCGGGCGAAGATCCCCTCTGCGGCGACCATGCCGGTGCCCGCGACGATCAACGTGAATGCGAGGGTCAAATTGCGCAACATTCTCATGCTTACGACTCCGTTTTTGCCGATTGGCTTGGGCGCGTACGCGCTTCCAGATACATCCGTTCCAGTTGCTTGCGATCGGCCTTGTCGCTGTTCGTGGTCGGGAAGCCGTGGCACACGAGCAACTCCGACGGGATCATGTACGACGGCAGCCGGTGCGCGAGCAACGCCTTCCAGTCGGCCAGCGCCTCGGGCACGTCGTGCAGACCGGCGGGGCCACTAGTCTCCGGCTCGACGAAACCGATCATGCGCACGATCACGCCGTCCGCACGCCGCAACGCCACGGCGGCCCCCGCCCGAATGCCGGGCAGCGTCGCGAGCGAAGCATCGACTTCCGCCAGTTCGATGCGGTAGCCGTGCATCTTGATCTGATCGTCCCGCCGCCCGCGGAAGGTCACGAGTCCCCGCGCGTCGATCTCACCCAGATCGCCACTTCGGTAGGCACGTTTGCCGTGATGCAGGAACAGTCGTGTCTCGTTCAGATCAGGGCGGTTCAGATATCCGCGCATGACGTGATCGCCCGCCATGCAAATCTCGCCGTCGTCGATAAACACTTTGGCGTAAGGCTTGGCTCGTCCGATGGGAAATGGCAATGGGGCCGCCGCACGTAACGCCGGGTCGATCTCGACCCACGTCGTCGAGCAAGTGGCCTCTGTCGGGCCATAAGAATTGACGATGCGAACCTCCGGGAAGCGTTGCCATAGCGCTTCGGCGACGGCGGGTGTCAACGATTCCGCCCCGAAGACGAACATGCGCAAATCCGGCAGATGCGCGTGATCGAAATCGGGATTCAGCAATTGCTGCCTCACGAACGATGGCGTCGATGCCCACACGTTGACGTGCGTGTCGGCGAGGTAGTCGGCGAACGTCTGGCGATCGGCAATGATCTCGCGCGGGCACAACACGCAGCACCCGCCCGTGGCGAGTGCTCCCACCCAGTTAAACAGCGAGAAATCGAAGCTGAACAGCATCTGGTCCATGAAAGCGGGGGCCGTCCCCGGCTTCACGTCGTCGCGAATCCAGCCGGCAAACAACGCCACACTGTCGCGGCCGATCTGCACCCCCTTGGGGTCGCCGGTACTCCCCGAAGTGAACATGATGTACGCGAGCCCGCGCTCGGTCAGCATAGCGACGTTGTGCCCGGTCGGCACGAAGACATCGGCCTGCGCGTCGAAGCAAAGCCCCGCTTGCACCAGCTCGCCAATGCGGGCAATGCGCTGCGCTGGATTGATGACGTCCACCGGCACGAACGGTGTGCCCAGACGCAGGCAGCCGAGCATCGCCACCAGAAACACCGACTCCTTGTGCCCCGAAATGACGAGCGGCACATCGGGCAACACCCCCGCCACGGTGGCATCGGCCATCCACTGATCCGTGGCGACCTGCAACTCCGCCCACGTGAGCGTGCCCTGAGTATCGATGACGGCAGGGGCGTCAGGCGCCTGTGCAACGTCGACGAATGCCAACCGTTCGAAATCAAAACGCATGGTGGAACTCCTCCGGCAAATCGCGCCTGTCCTCAGGCGCCCTTGCGTTCCGCGATGAACGCGGCCAACGTGTGCACTGACTGGAGATACACGTCGATCTCCGACGGCGGCACCTTCACGCCGAACTCGCGCTCGACGGCGAGCACCACGTCGACCGCTGACAGCGAGTCGACCAGCCCGGAATCGATGAGCAGCGTGTTGGGCTCGACCTGTGTCAGAACGATATTGCCGACGATCTCGCCGACTTTGCTTTCGATGTCATTGACGTTCATGAGACGACTCCGCGAACAATTCGCTATCAAAATTGGAAATAAAGGAAACGCGTTTCCTTGTGAAGATTCACGAGGCACAGAAACAGCAGCAGGAGCGTGACCGATGTCCATGCCGGATTCGGTTGCCAGCGCATGAAGCGACGCGCTGCCTCTTGCACCTTGAACAGCGCTGGCGAGTAGCGACCGAGAATCTGATGCGCGTTCGGTGTGAACCAGACGATGCCGAGCAGCACAACGACGTACGCCAGTTGCAGGTGATGCCCGATGAGCAAACGCCACCCATCGCCGAGACTCGCGCCGTCGAGATAGCTCAGCGACGGCCATGCCTCAACACCTCGCAAGCCGATCATTCCCTCGAGCAACAACATGGCGTCATGTACGCCGTTGGCGCGGAAGAAGGCCTGCGCGACCAGTACGGCAACGAAGGTCAATGCCACCGAGGCGATATGCGCCAGCCAGTGACGCTTGTGCGACGCCGGCTTGCGCCCGACGACGAAAATGCGCCAGCCGTGATTGATCGAGAGATACGCCGCGTGCAGCAATCCGAAGATCAGAAACTGAAAGCCCGCCCCGTGCCAGATACCGGCCAGCCCCATGGTGAAGACCGTGGGCACGACAATTGTGCTCACAAACCCCGACGGCGTGCGAGCCCCTTCCGTGCCGACCGGCAAGCCGCGCTCGCTGCGGCGGCGCGAAATCGCCATCGCCACCGGGTAGAACAGGTATGACGTGAGGTAGCGCGTGAGCGTGATGTGCCAACGCGCCCAAAAGTCGATGACGCTCGTCGCCTTATAGGGCGAATTGAAGTTCAGCGGGAAGCGAATCCCGAACATCTTCGCCAGCCCGAGCGCCATGTCCGAATAGCCGGAGAAGTCGAAGTACACCTGCAACGCGTAGCAAAGACTGGTGCCCCACGCGGCCCAGAATTGCAGGTCTCCCGGCGACGCGAATCCTGCATCGGCATAAGAGGCAATGGCGTCGGCCAGCAACACTTTCTTGGCCAGACCGATGACAAAAAGAATGCCGCCGATCGACAGGTTCTCGGCCTTGAATCGGTAATTCTCCCGCTGCGCGAACTGCGGCATCATTTCCTTGTGATGCAGGATCGGACCAGCGATCAGGTGCGGGAAGAACGTGACGAACAACACGTAGCTGAGCCAACTGTGTTCCTTGACCAGCCCGGCGCGGCAATCGAGCAGATAGCCGATTTGCGTGAACGTGAAGAACGAGATACCCAGCGGCAGCACCAACGTATCAATCGTCGAATGCGTCAGACCGAGGTCGTGCATGAACCCGAAAAGCGCAGCGAAATACTTGTAGTGAAACAGCACAACCAGATCGGTGCCCACGCCCAGCGCAACGATGGCGCTCTGCACGCGTGCCCGGCCCGCATTTCGCAGCACGCCCTGGCTGATCGCGTAGTTGAACGCAATCGAGATCGCCAGCAGCACGACGAACTGCGGATTCCACCAGCCATAGAAGACGAACGACGTCAGGCACAGCCAGAACGCCGCAAGGCGCAAGTTGATCGCCCCGCTGACGTAATAGCCGGCCAGCGCCACCGGCAGAAACAGCAACAGGAATAGGTAGGAGTTGAACAGCATCGGATATCGCGTATCGTGTCGTCGGACGTTGGTGTCAGGGCAAACGGGTCAGCACGGACTTCTCGTCGTCGCTAAGCGGCAGCGATAACGCGTTCTCCGAGAATTCCCAGATCACCAGCTTCAGACTCTTGGGCCACTGCGCACGCTGCTTGAGAGCCACTGTCAGCGCGCCCGCAAAATCGCCGCCATCCAGGCTCAGGTTCCATACTTCGCGCCCCAGATCGACCCCGAGCCATTCGGCAAAATTGCTGCGGCGCCCGTGTGAGCTTCCCGCGAGCATCACCTCGACGGGGGGCGTATCGTCGAGCAGTCCGCCCGCCCGGATGGGGGCAATGTGCTGCGCATACGCCAGATCGGGACGCGGTCGCCATGCGCCGCGGGCATGCTCCAGCCCCGATAGCGCGAGCAGGTCGCCTACGCGCGGTTGTGCCGGTGCGGGCGTGCCGACATCGAACGCCTGCGCCCCCTTGCCCTGCAGCAGCGAAAGACCGGCGAGCGCTACCCTGGCAGCGGCTGCGCGCGCGCCATCGGCATTCATATGGACATCGGTCCGGAAGAACATGGGCTGGTTCGCATCGGCGAGCGTCGGACGCAGATCGACGAACGGCACGCCCTCGCGTTGCAGCATCGATTTCACGACATCCAGACGCGCGAGCATGGCCTGCGAGACCTGCCGCCCGCACAGATGCGCCGACTCGATACGCGCCTTGTCGGGCACGGCCACCACCAACACATTCACCCCTTGCGCGCGCACCTGAGACAGCCAGTAATTCATGAGACGCAAGCGATCCTCGAATACAACGTCCTTCGTGCCGGGTTTCGGCCGCATGCCATCGCGATAGAACATCCACTGCGGACATCCCATCGCGACCTGATCGCCGACGTCGCCCAGCAAGCGGTAACGAACGGCCGCGTTCCACGTCTCGACGGTATCTTGCTCGGGAAGCCGCAACGATTTGTTCAGCGCCGCACCCGCAGTCCCGTTCAGCCACGCATTCAGATTCACCTGATCGCGGTCGAGCCGCGCATGGGCGAGCGCCCACACGCCCCAGACGAGGCCGGCGGCGAGCAGCGCCGCCATGACGAACGCCGTCATTCGGTGCGACGGCGCGTGGAGGGGTTCAGTGTCCGGCACGTGCTCAGTTCCCCAGTGCGGCCTTCAGACGCGAGCGCCATGCGTCGGGCGTCATGATCGAGGCGTTGTCCCACAAACCGGAGGCATCCGGGCCTTGCGAGTAAGCCGGTTCGAATATCTGCCAGACCAGCACCTGCGGCTTCGTCTGCTTGAACGCGGGGGACTCGAGGTATTCGAGCAGCATCACCCATTGCCCGACATTCCCCGGCTTCCAGTTGACCGAGACCGGGCGGTCGAGCACGTTCGACAGCTTCTGCGGAAAGCCGAAGTACGGCTGCATCATGCTGTGTCCGGTGATATGTACCGGTGCGGGCGCGTCGTCGAGCAGCGCCTGACCTTCGGACGGACGACGCACCGTGAACACTTCGCGGCCCACCGCCTTGCGCTCATCGGTCGTCAGAAACAGATCTGCGAGATCGCCATAGCGACGATCGTTGACCATGCCGCCCAACGGCATGCCCGTTCCCGGCTGACCAGACAGATTCGGAACGTCCCGGCGGATCATGTCGGCGGTCGCCTGCGCAGTGGCGTCCGCGGCTACCTGTGTCCAGTGCTGGTCGGTCCGGTAATAGACATCCTGACCGCCGTCCTTGATGCGACGCAAGATGACTTCGTCGTCGAAGGTGGTGATACCTGCGGCTTGCAGCTTGCCCAGAATCGTCTGGTAACGCGCCTTGACCTCGGGGCTCATGACCTTGCCGTCGGGCAGCTTGTCCTGATAGAACAGCGACTTGTCCGGCAGCAGCAGCACTTCGAGTTTGATGTTGCGCGCGGCGAGCGCATCACGCGCTTCACGCACGAGCGCCGTGTTCGCGTCGATGCCGCGCGTGTCCACTTGCGTGAGACTGCCCCAGCCGGGGAATAACCAGTTGTCCTTGCCGCGCATGATGAGCGTCGACGCGTCTTGCGCCTGCGCTGCGCCGAAAGCCAGCGTCGTCACGCAGGCTAGCAGACAACGCAGCATGCCGGTGCTCAAGCACCGCGATGCGCGGAATTCGGAAGCCTTGAAGCTCATGCGGCAACTCCTCGATATTGATGAAAATCTGTCATGCCTGAATACCCGGTCATCAGTAAGAAAGCGTAAAGGTCATGAACAACCCTTTCGCCCGATCCGCCTGACCGCCGCCGATATTGAAGCGGTACTGCGTCGTGAAGTCGACGTACGATCTGGCGGTGTTGTAGTGATTCGAGCGGAAGTAGTAACGGGCGCTGACGCCGACACCGGCACCCAGCGACCACGACGACCCATCGCCGAGCAGGTCATAGCTGCTCACGGCTTGCGCCGGCGTCCCCTGATCGTTGATCGGCAGTCCGTCCACACTGTCGGCGTTTCTCAGCCAATCACCACCGATCACCAGATGGGGAAACAGCACGAGATGCTCGTCGATCTGGTCCATGCGGAAGCTCTGCCCGGCACGCACTTCGAAGGCGGCGAAGTACTGCCGCCGTTTGACCGTGCCCGACGTGCTGGCGCCGATCGCGCCCGTGGCGTTGTTCGTGAGCCAGAGTTGTGACGGCAGGTCCTGCCACGAATAGCCCGCCTGCACATAGCTCTCGAGCGTGAACCAGCTCGGCTTGTCCATGCGCAATTCGCTACCGATGTAGTACCCGTAGGTGGCATAGGCCAACCAGCCGCCATTGCCCGCGTTAGCGTGGTAATTCGCCGTCTGGTTGTTCCGATTCAGCGTGCATTGCAAATCCTGGCGCTGCGGCTGGAAAGTGCCTGAGCGGGTCGCCGACCCGAGCAGGAACTGGCGCTCGATACCGAACGTCAACCCGAGGTCGGTCGACGGCGTAAAGCGCATGCCGAGAATGCCCACCGTCGTCGGAATACCCGAGTTACCGGAGTTCAACGTCGAATCGATGTTGACCGGCGTCTGATTGCACGGGTCGGCGGCGGTCTGCGCGAGGGTTCTGCCACCGGAGTCGTACAAGGTATTCGACAACTGGCCGTAGATTTCGAACGCGTGATTGTTCGAGTTCAGCCAGCCGCGAGGACGCCAGAAGACTTCGGCGGTGCTGAACACGGCGTTGCCCGGCACAGAGATCGCAGCCCCGCCAAGCGCGCCGCCGGCAGGACGCGCCCCGCGATACCCCACGGAAACCGTCGCCCCCCACTGCCGCGACACGTCGGCGATGGCGCTTCGCGTGTCGTACAGTTGCTCCGGCGTGAACGACAGCCGATTTGCGTCGTAATCGTCGATGGCCCTGCGGAACGTTAGCTCGGCATCGTCCTTCCGACCGGCCGCCGAGAGCGCATACCCCTCCGCAAGCACGGCATCGGGTGGCAAATCGCCGGCCGCACGCGCCGCCTCGAAATCCTGCACTGCGAGCGAAGGCTGGCCGATGCGTTGACGCAAATAGGCGCGCTGGATCAGCAGATCCTGATCGCCCGGTTTCTCGGCGAGCGCTTTCTCCAGGCGATCACTCGCCTCCTTCGTCTGCGCCGAGTTGCCTGCGGCCAACGTCGTCGTCAACAGACTCTGGTAGATGGTACTCTTCGGGTCCGAGTCGACGGCGCGACGCGCCTGCTTGATCGCCTCCTGATAATCTCCGCGATCGTAGGCGGCGTAGGCCTGCCCCGAAGGTCCGCCATAGCCCACCGTGTCGTAGGGAAGCAGCTCATACACGGTGCCATAGGGCGTCTCGCGCGGGTCTTGAATCGGCGCAGGGAAATTGACCTGCGTGAGCGCCGACGGCGGCCGTTTGTTCGAACGCGCAAGCTTCAGTCGGGACTTCGCGGCATCGTCCTTGTCGCCCAGCGGCGTGACGAGGGCGATGGCTCGCGCGTGATCGCCTGCGGCCAGCGCCGCATCGGCCGCGATCAGCCGAACGTGGCGGACCTGTCCTTCGTCCAGCCAGTCTTGCTTGATCGCTTCGTCGAAGTCGGCGTCTGCCAGTGTCTTCTTGCCCTGAAGCTGGCGCAGATACCCCCGCATCTCCAGCGCCACGGTGTTCTCGTCGTTCTGCTTGAGCGCCTCGGACGCCGCATCTTCGGCGGCCGCCAACTGGTTGTCGAGCATGAGCGACGAAATCAGCAGCAGCCGATAGCTATCGTCGTCCGGTGCGAGACTGACCGCTTCACGCGCAAAGGGAATCGCTTTCTTCGGCCGGTTATCGATGATCGCCTGATACCCCTCACTGGCCGGGTCGACCGCTTTACGCGCGCGAAGCACCTGAATGCGCGCTTTCAAATCCGAGGTGTTCGGCGCGCCAAGCGACATCGCGGCGTTCGCGGCGGCAATACCATCGTCAAGCTTCTCCTGCGCCTCGAGCGCGCCGATCCACAACAGCGCCCATGCACCCTGCGACGGATCGGTGCGGAAAGCCTGCTCCGCGTGCGCCGCGGACTCGGCATATTGCTGCGCGTTGTATTCGGAATAGGCCTGGGTCGCGAGGGGAAAGCCGAGTCGGTACGCCTCGGTCGGCGGCGGCCCCCCGGCCTGCGCCAGATTGGCGCTCGCCTCTTGCAACGCGGGGGCATTGAACCCGTACTTGATCGCCTCATCGGCCGCTTTGCGTGCGTCTTCGAGTTTGCCTGCTCGTTGGAGCGAGTACACGAGCAGCATGCGCAGGCGCAACACATCGGGACGCAGGCGCACCGCACCCGCCGCCGACGCCGCGGCTTGCGCGAAGCGACCCGCCTGATACTGCTTGTAGGCCTGATCGGCCAGCTTCCATGCCCGGCCGGAAAGCGGCGCCTCACCGGCCGGCTTGTTGGCGGTGGCCGAGGTCTGAGCGAAGGCTGACGTCGGCATTGCCGACCAGCAACAGGTCATCGCTGCAACGAGCGCCAGCGTGCGAACGGGTTGAAGGGGCCGAAGAGATCGGAGAGCTCGAGAAGACGTCATCATGTCGCCGCATACGGGAGGGTGTCGGTTTGCAGCGGCGGGGCGCTCACACCTTGCTGGAATGAGATGGCTTCGTGAAGCGTGGCTTCGTCCAGCCAACCCAGTTGCATGAGGATCTCGCCGAGCGGGCGCCCCTCACGTGCTTGAGTCTCCAAGGCGAATGCGAGCTTGGTTTCGTCGATGGCCTGCCATGACAACAACAGCTCGCCCAATCGCTGACGCTGCTGCGTGAGCTGATCGGTCGACGGGAAGTCGTGCATCGTCTTGTCCCACACGAGACGCTTGCCCGTCACGAGATGCACGATGAACAGACGCCATGCGCGTGCCGCGGCCATGGCATTGATGAAGTTGCCGATCACCATGCGCGGTGCCGCGAGCAACGCGTGGCCCCAGCCATACATGTGGTACACGAAGAAGCTTCGCTGCGATACGCGCAACGCGAGCGCAATGGCATTCACGCCCATGAGGGTCATGACCCAGCCGTTGGGCGGAAAGATCGACGGGTAATAGATCGTCCACCAGCCCATCTTGTCGGCAATCAGGAACACCAGAAAATTGAGCAACAGCACATAGGCGATGATCGCAACGAACGACGTCGCCAGCCCCTTTCGGTCACGAAACAGCAGGTACTTCGTTGCGAGCGATCCTTGCCATCCGACCTGCGCCCAGCCTTGCAATCCGATACCCAGCGTCCATCTCGCCTTCTGCCGATAGGCTGTCTTGAACGTGTTGGGGAAGTATTCGCGAATGCCGAGCGGCATGCGGATCGTCGACACCTTTTCTTTGCCGAAGCCGAACATGCCAACGCGCTTGATGACGTATTCGACCGGGAACTTGCCGAAGATCTGCTTCATGCCACGACGCGCCAATCTCGCACCGATGTCGTAATCCTCGGTCAGCGTGTCGGTGTTGAACGGCTGGTTGTCCGTATCGGCGGCCAGCTCTTCGAGCGCCCGGCGCGAGAAGCAGGTGCCCACGCCCGCCGACGGCACCGTGTGCGACAGACTTTCTCGCACCACCAGATCCTTGGT
This sequence comes from Pandoraea sp., assembly GCA_031291335.1. Classification (GTDB taxonomy): domain Bacteria; phylum Pseudomonadota; class Gammaproteobacteria; order Burkholderiales; family Burkholderiaceae; genus Pandoraea. Next base: position 17,114 of record JARLJF010000060.1, read on the forward strand.
GTGCCACTCGGCGAACTCGTCCATGTAAGTGCCCGCCACGAGTTCGTACCACTCGCGCTCAAGCGAGGTCACCGGCAACTGGATGAAATCGATACGCGGCAACAAGTAGTTGTAATACTTCAGCTCGAGCGGGTGAAGCACGTCTTCGCTGTCGTGCAGAATCACGCCAGCGAAGGGCTCGGACAATTGCTGGCTATGCTTGAAGATCGCCTGCACGATCCAGTTCAGGCAGTCCGCCTTGCAGGTCGGTCCGTCGTGCGGCACTTCGACGCGTATGAGTTGACGGTAACGGCGCCGCATCCGCTCGACTTCCATCTTCGTCTTGTCGTCGTTCCGATAGGTACCGACGAAGATCGTGTAGTTCTTGTACTCGAGCGTGCCGACCATGCTCTCGAGCATGGCGGCAATCACGTCGTACTCGAGCCACGCCGGCACCATGATCGCCAGCGGCTGCTCGCGTACGGCACGCAATTGTGCGGCATTCAACGGCGTATAGCGCCGCTTGATGAACAACGAGCGATAGATCTGGCGCCCCCAGTACCACGCGTCGACAAACAGGTCGTCAACGCTTGACATGAGGATGATGACGCCGACCACCGCACCGGCAATTTCCAGGCCGTGATAGTAGTCGGCCACCAGATACGGCCAGTAGAGCGAGGAGATCACGGTGGCGGCCCTCGACGATCAGCGATTGCTGTTCTTCTTGTGACCGGCACGCAGCGCCAGCACGAGAATCAGCAACAACACCAACAGCGCGATGGCAATCGCAGGCACGCCCCACGAAATGTACCGGCGCCACTCGTAGAACGCGCTTTCTCCCGCGCCCGGCGGCGTGCTGGCATCGGGGTTGCTGCTGTCGAGCCATGCGACAGGGCCGGCCGGTCCGATGATCGCAAGATTGCCGCGATTGAGCAGGAACGGCTCGCTTACGTCCGCACGCGGTGCGCCGATGGCGTACCACAGCAGACCATCTTCACCACTGGCGCGTACGACTTCCGCCGTCGACAGATTTTGCAGTCCGGTGATATCCAGCCATTTCGCATCCTTGCCGCCGATCGCCAACTGCTTGCGATCGGTCACGCTCACCGTCGGATTCGCTCCGTCGAGCGCGACTTCCATCGCAACGAACGGCTTCGCGGGCTTCACACTGTTGCCGCCAGCGGCGACCGTCAGTTCGGCGCGCGACGGCGACAGACCACTGGCCGACGCGATACCGATCACGCGACGAATGTTGGCAGGAGCGTCTTCGAGATACCGGGCCGGCACGATGAGTTGCGCATTGCCCGCCATCAGCGGCAGCAGGCCGACAAAGGTGCCGTCCGGCTCTGCCTTGCCTGGTCGGATGAAGCTCGCTGCGGGCAGCACGTTGACCGGGTAGGCCTGCGGAATCTCGTCGCAGTTGGCCGAGTACGGCTGACGCTGCACCGCGACACGCAGCGTGTTCTTCACACCCAGCACATAGCCCGGCACACGCGCCTTGAGTTGTTCCGGGCGCCCGTTCGCGTCAAGTTGTCTGGCCGCCAGCAGTACCCCGTTCCAGAACACCGTTGCCACCGGCTTCGATGCTGCCGGGCCAGGGGCTGCCGCCAGATACAGTGTGATCTCTCCCGGCATGCGGCCGTCAGAAGCCACGGCGCTCAGCGGGAAGGTCACCGTCCAGTCCCCACGCGCCAGCACCTCGAAGCTATCCGAGGAGCCGCCAAGACTCGACAGTCGCACCACTTGTTTGTCGGCGATGTCCGGCGTGTGGGCGATGGGCACGCTCACATTGTTCGAAAGCAGCAGCCGACGCAGCGAATCGTCGAAAAGACCTGCGGCCTGCGCCCCCGCATCCGCCGACACGGCGATCACGGCCTGATTGCCCATGGCGAGCAGACGAATCTGCTTGGCGCCAAGCGTGTCGTTTGCCAGCGGTGCGCGCTGGGTTCGCCACGTCTTGAACGCCTCGGCGGCGTCCGCATCACCGGCAAGCTGACCCTGCAAGGCATCGAATGCTGCTGCCAGACGCGCACGCAGCGCGGGGTCGGCGATCACGACGTCGGCACTCACCGATGGCGCATTCATCGCCACCAAGGCGCCAAGTTCGGCGTCGCCGGCCAGCTTGTGCGTCGCACTGTTATCGCGCAATGCGGCGAATGCCGGCACGCTCGCCAGGGCGGCCGGTACGTTGACCCCACGCGTGTCGACAACATCTCCGGCGACGGGCAGCGCGCGCACGACAACACGCTTGCCGCTGCGCTCCAGCGCTACGCCGACACGCCATGCGCTGTCGAACGCCTCCTTGCCCAGCGCGTTCGATGCGACGAGCAACGTAGGCGCCCCCGGCAACGTGCCCCAGGCATCGTCGAGACTCGTCACCGACTTCTGATCGATGCGGTAGGTCAAACGCGTCTGTGGCGTGATCGTCACCGAGTTCGCCAGCGAGCGATCCGGCTCGCACCGGTAAGTCCCGGTACGTGAATGCCAATTGACCGACAAGCGCACGAAGCCCGTCTCACGCGGGCGCGCCGAGACCGGCAGACTGCGTTGCAGCAAACCGTCGCCATCGGGCACCGACTGCGAAGTCACCGGCTGGCCGTCGATGGAAAGCACCACCGACGCGGCCCCCGGCTCGCCCTTCAGATAGCGGCCGTCGAACGCGACCGAGGCGTCGGCCAGCGGGAGGCCCTTGGGCACGGGCAGATAGAAATCCTGACTCGCGTCGCCCGACAGCACGATGGGGGTCGTAATGCCCAGATCGGCCAGCGCGATGCTGCGCTGTAAATTGCCCCCCGAGCCAAGCAGGCGAACACCGTCACCCAGCGCGCTCGCGTGCGACGTGCCCGGAGCAACGGCACTCAACACCGCAAATGTGCTCGCCGCCATCGCACAGGCGCGGCGAAGCATCGCGCGCGAGGCATCGGGGGAAGGTGTGAGAGAAGGGCGCGCCGTGCGGCGGTATGCATTCAACGTGTTGAGCAACAGCATGAAGTATCCGTGAGTTGGCGTTTCATCCATGCCGTTGGACGCTACGCAGTGGGACGGCTTTGGCGGAAGCGGGAAAGTCATCGCGTCGGCATCCGCTCGTATCTCAGTGATCCCGGCCGTCGGCCGGAGCATTCGGATCGAACTCGCGCACGACACGCCCGCAAAGGGCCGCCACGATGCGTTGCGACGCGTGGCCGTCGCCATACGGATTGATGCGGCGCGAGAACGACGTGTGATAAGGCAGGTCGTCGAGCAGACGCGTCACGCCGTCAACAATGCGTTCGCGATGGGCACCGACCAGCGCCACCGTACCGGCGGCCACCGCCTCCGGCCGCTCGGTCACGTCACGCATGACGAGCACCGGCTTGCCGAGATAGGGCGCCTCTTCCTGCACGCCGCCGGAGTCGGTGAGGATCACGTAGGCCCGCTGCATGAACCAGACGAAATCGACGTAGTCGAGCGGATCGATCAGATGCACGTTGCCGAAGCCGGCGAGCGCCGTCATCACGACATTGCGAACGGCCGGGTTCAGATGCACCGGGTAGACGATCTGGATGTCGTCGCGCAACGCGAGTTGAGCGAGCGCGGCGCAGATGTTGTGGAAGCCATCGCCAAAGCTCTCACGGCGATGGCCCGTCACGAGCACCAGACGGCGCGTTGCGTCGAGCCACGGATAGCGCGCAGCCACTTCGATAGCGAGCGGCGAGTCGTCGCGCAGGCGTGCCGTGAGAGTCGCGAGCGCATCGATCACGGTGTCGCCAGTCACCGCGATTCGGCCCTGCAGGTTCTCGCGCAGCAGGTTTTCCCGGGAGGTGCCGGTTGGCGCGAACAGCCAATCGCCCACGCTATCGACCACGCGGCGATTCATCTCTTCGGGAAATGGCTGGGAAAGGTCGCCGGTGCGCAGACCCGCTTCCACATGTCCGACCGGAATGCGGCGATGAAAAGCGGCGATTGCACAGGCCGATGCCGTGCTCGTGTCGCCGTGAACCAGAACGCAATCAGGTTTTTCTGTCTCCAGCACCGCATCGACGCGAGCGATAGTCAGCGAGAACAGGCCATTGAGTGTCTGATTGGGCACCATGACCTCAAGGTCGTACCTGGCCTTGAGGTCGAATAGCGACATCACCTGATCGAGCATCTGACGATGCTGACCGGTGACACAAACCACGCTATCGATGCCGGGTTCGCGATCCAGCGCGGTCACGAGAGGCGCCATCTTGATCGCTTCGGGACGCGTGCCGAAGATAGACAGGACTTTCATAGTTATACGTTCTGGTCTGAGCCTGTTCATGCCGTGCGGCATGCAGGCTTCATTTGCCCCCAGGGCACATCGGACAGGGGCGTTCTATGGCAAGAGGAGGTCAATACGCCAGCAGCAACTCCGAATCAACTACATCGGAATCCTATTCATTTACATGATTTATGCTGCGGCGACTGGCGATCGCCAGTCAGGGTCTGGAAAACCCGCGACGATACGCTCCCCTTGTCATCTGTTTTTGCGCGACGCCACTCCCGGCGTGCACGCTTACTTGCTTTATTCAATGTAGGCGATGACCGTCCCCTAACAGTCCCCCGGCGCTTCTGGAGATCGCCGATATCGCGCAGGCGCAGCGCTTCAAACCCATTAACTACGCGGGTCTCTGGCGATTTCGAGGTCAACGAAAATGCCCGGCCAGAACGCCGAAAATGACGTAGCAGCCAGGCAGATTCCGAATGATTTATTTAGGTAAACTGATTAACTTTAACGATCATCACAAGAACGTCATTGCGTTCGAATGGTCGCGTGATCGCTGGGGAGAATTGATAGGAAGGGTAAACGCAAAAGGCCGGATGTCTGGAAAGACATCCGGCCTTTTGCGTTTTGCCGAATCTGACGCCGGCCGACTTCGATGTGTGAATCACATCGCTGCCGATATGTGGCGTCCCCTAGGGGATTCGAACCCCTGTACTCACCGTGAAAGGGTGATGTCCTAGGCCTCTAGACGAAGGGGACGGAAACCGTCATTCGTTTGGTGGAGGTAAGCGGGATCGAACCGCTGACCTCTTGCATGCCATGCAAGCGCTCTCCCAGCTGAGCTATACCCCCGCGCGAAGAGGCGTGACTATAGCGTATTTGGCAGCCACTGGCAACTGACGCGTCGCGCGCTGTTCAGCGGGTCGTCCTGAGGGCTGATCGTCGCTTAAGACAACGCTCGGATTTTCACCGGCGACAACACGCTCCGAATTACCTACATGAAACATACGAATCAGCTACGGCAGACCCTGTCAATTTAGACAGGACCTTCCGGCAATCGATTGACTTGAAATAGTTAGTCATCCAGTATTCCGCGTTCTCGCGTTCGTAGTCACGAACGCGTACCGGGGGAGCATAACAATATGAAAGTCGGCGGATTCTTCTTCCGTCTTGCCATCGCCTTTTCGATGGCATTCTCGATGGTGTTTGCGGGGCACGTTAAGGCCCAGGTCACAGACAAGACGGTGACGTTTGCGGGCGCAGCCTATGGCGGCGACGCTGCCAGCATCGACAAGCGATTTCCTTACTCACGCGCGTATGAGAACGGCCTCAAGGCGGTAGGCGATTCGCCATACAAACGTCTTCTGGCAGCCGTAGCTCAGAATCCGGCCACGCACTTCACGCTGACGACCGGGCCGATCGACCAGTTGAAGGGCCGCGATCAGGCGATCGTCGTCTCGCTGGTCGTCAATACCGAGACCGTCTCCGTCGAGCGCTTCGGTGCCATCCGCAAACTGCTTGTCCTGTTGCGCGGCCAAGTGCTGTTCTTCGACTTCAAGTCGATGACGGTGCTGCGCTCCTATCCGGTGAGCTTCGGCTACGTGGACAACCTCGATCACGAACCCACGCGCGCCGAAGTTCTCGATCGTGTGCGCATGGTCTACGACGGCGCGAACGGCAAGCCCGGGCTGTATGCCCGCTTCGCCGCGTCCGTCGCGCAAGCGCAACTGCCCGATCAGGCGCCCCGCTATCTGCAAGTCACCCACGTGGAAGTCACGCCGGAGGCCGCCGCCGTGCTGCCCGATTACCTGAAGGCCACGCCTGCCGCCGCGCAGACGTGGGTCGCCGACATGGTGAGCGAGGCGATCTCTACTCGCATCGGCGTGCCCGTCGTGCCTTATTCGAAGGGCTACGCCATCGGCAACGTCATGTCGATGCAGATCATGGATGGCACTGTCTTCAATCTCAAGCTGCCGCAGCCGGATTACGAGATCGATGTCACGCTCAAGAACTTCAGGAAGATCAAGTACAGCGAAAACGCGGTGGGCACGGCGTACATCTACGGCAGCTACGCGGATGTCGCCATTCGCGAGCCGCTGACCGGCGCGACCTACCTCAACACGTCGCTCAAGAACGGCGAGGTAAAGCCGGTACCGGCGTCGCAAACGTGGGTCGATGATTTCCCGGCCTACTACGACTCCGTCAACGGCCTGTTCGTGAAGCTTGCCGAGTCTGTGGCGGGCACCGACACGTCATGGGTGAAGTCCGCCGCTTCGGCGTCGGACATTTCGTCGCAAATCGACAAGACGATGGGACTGATGAAGCTATGCAAGTGATGAAGAAACTTTTCCTGCTGTTTGCCGCCGCCGTATTCGCATCGAGCGCAGTTGCTCAGGTGCAGCAAGCGCGGGGCAAGGCAACCGTGACATATGAAGGCTGGTCGATTTCGCGTGACGACAAGGCACGTGCCCTGTCGGCCGCTCAGATGAAGGCCGTGGAGTTCTACTACGCCGAAGCCGGCGAAGCCGAGTCAGAGAACTTCGACGCGATTCGCCAGAAGATCCTCGCCGAGCCGGATCGTTACATCCTCGACTCGACGATCCTTGCCGAAGACGAAAACTCGGACAAGAAGCAATACACGGTGGCCGTACGCGTCTCGCTCAACGTCGCGAATCTGCGCAACGCCGTGAAATCCAGCTCGGCCGTCGCCAAGGGCGGCCCGGCCGGCCGTTCGCCGCTCGCGTTCATCTTCGTCTCTCGCGAAGTCGGCACCTCGCGCGCCTACGACGACCGTGTGTACAAGCGAATCGACCGCAAGTCCGACGTCAAGGCGCAGCTCAACGCCTCCGAGCAAGGCGCCGAGGGCGAGAACATTCGCGGCAATCAGATCGGCACCAATGCGTCGACGAGCGCAAAGATGTCGGCATCGGTGCACAGCTCGGCCTCGGTCGAGACCGGCGGCAGCACCACACGCCGTGCCACCGACAACACGTTTCGCCTGATTCCCAGCGCCAATCTGTCGCAGGTCTTCACATCGACGTTCGCCAAGGCAGGCTTCAAAGTCAACGAAGCTGCACTGGTCGAGCCGTACACCGGTGGCCAGTTCAAGGTCGCCAACGTCGAGAACGATTACAAGAACGGCATGGACCTGAAGCCTGCGACGCTCGCGTCGATGGTCTCGGGTATGCGTGTGGCCCGTATGTCCTACATCGCGCTGGGCACGCTCGACGTGGGCCTCGCCGATCGCGACCCGAACTCCGGCCTCATGCGCGTGGCGGTCACCGTCAATGCAAAGTTGCTCGACATTGGCCAAACCATTCCGGACACCGTCGCTTCGGTGGGCCCCGTTCAGTACGCCGGCACCGGCCCGACCGAAGAAGAAGCCCGTACCAATGCGCTGCGTCTGGCGGCCAACAACGCCGCGCGCGAGTTGACCAGCCAGATCACCAATCTCAGTTTGCGTTAATTGCGGGATTCAACCATCCCTCTCCTGGAGAAGAAGTTCATGAAGAAGATCATCGCTTGCGCCGTAGCCGCCGCTCTGGTGGGTGCCCCGGGCGCCTCGTACGCTCAACTCGGCGGGCTGACCAGCCTCGTGGGCGGCGGCAGCAAATCGGATAGCACCGCCGACCTGTCGGGCCAGCAAGCCGCGCTGGTGAAGAACTACGTCGCCGCCAACGTCGACGTGCTCAACGCGAACGCCAAGATGGGTGAAGCCCTCGGTCTGAAGACGCAAGCCGAACAGGCTGCCGCAGTCGTGGCACAACTCTCGTCGGGCTCGACGCAAGACAAGGATTCGGCATCGAAGGCTGTCAACGCCGTGGGCGACACGAGCGGCGCCATCGCGGCAAAGCTCAAGGAAAAGCCGGTGCTCGACGACGCCTCGAAGAAGACCTTCGCGCAAGGTCTCGGCCACCTCGCCCTGGGCATGGTCCACTACGCTGGCATGCGCAACGACGTGACGTCGATGGGCAACAACATGAAGAGCGCCTCGCCGATGGCACTGACGTCGCTGGGCGGCGCCACCTATGTCCTGTCGAACTTCCCGGGCTCGGTCACGGAAGCCGGCAAGGCACTGAAGAATGCCGTCGACTTCGCACGCAGCAACGGTATCGAAGTGCCGTCGGATGCCACCAAGGCGCTCGCGGCGCTGTAATCCGGCGAATACTCCAACAACGACATGATGCGTAACTCGCTCACGGGGGCCCTTGCGGCCCTCTTTTTTATTGCCGGCTGCTCCGAGAAACCGGCAGACGCGCCCCAAGCCCCTTCCTCTGCCCCGAGTGCGGCAGCGCCCATACCTGATGTCGGTAAGGTCGAAACCGAAAAGACGACTGCGGTCGGCTTTGGTAACTCCGCAGGGGAAGCCGTGCTCGAAGCGATGAAACTCGCTCTGATGCAGGTCAACGGCGCCGTGGTGCAGTCCGACAGTGTGACGGCCAAATACGGGCTGGACGTGAGTCTCAATCAGGACTCGGCGTCGCTGCGCGCGAGCGCATTCGCCGACATCGTGCAACAACGCTCGGGGGGCGTGATCCAGCGTCTGCGCGTGATCAGCCTCGACGAGCCGGGTGTCCTGTCGAAACGTTACAAGGCGAGCATCGAAGCCGATATCGCCAAGTTCAAGCCGTCGGCCGACATGCAGAAGCTCAAGGTCGTGATCGGCCCAGTCGTCTTCTCGCAGGCCTCGTTGCCGATGGGCGACACGAGCGTGCCGTCGCGCGAAGTCGCAGCGACGCTGCGCCAGCGTGTGAGCGACGCCCTCGTGCAAACCGGCCGCTTTGCCGTGCTCGACCGCGAGATGAGTCCCGAGATCGAGCAGGAACTCGACATGATCAAATCGGGTGAGGCGCCCAGCGCCGAACTGGCAAAGCTCTCGCAAGCGGCCAGCGCCGATCTCGTGTGGAGTGCCCGCGTCAGCGCGTTCAACTACACGCGGCAAGCCCGACAGTTGCGCACCAGCGATCGTCAACTCGTGAGCTATTCGGGCGGCTGGGCACTCTCGCAGAAGATGGTGAACGTGGCCACGCGTCAGGTCTCGGCGGCCAGTTCGCTGAGCAATACGATGCCGGCGACGGCCCCGACCACGCTGGGCACCGGCGTCGACGGGCAGCGCATCCTCACCGAGATGACCGATCAGGCCAGCAAGGCCATCGTCAGTGCCATCCTCCAATCGACGTTCCCCATCACGGTACTCGCCCGCGACGGCACCAATGTCGTCGTCAGCCAGGGCGGCCAGGCGCTGCGTGAAGGTGGTCGCTATGCGGTCGTCGCGCTGGGCAACGAGTTCAAGGACCCCCAGACGGGGCAAAGCCTCGGACGCACCGAGAATCCGTGCTGCGAGCTGGTCGTTGAGCGCGTGACGCAGAACCTGTCGTACGGACATCTCGAGAACGTGCGCGCCAACCTCAACCTCGACGCCCTGCCGATCGCCGGTCTTCAGGTGCGCGGCGAACTCGCCGGCAGGCCCGCACAGGCAGCGGCTCATGCCGTACCCGCTGCGACGGGTGCGGCACCCGACGCCGTAGTCGCCAAGGCCACGACCGGCGCAAAAGCGGCGAAGAAAGACGCGACTTCGGCCGGTGCGCAATCGGCACCGGCGCAAGACGATAAGTGGTGATACGCCATAGCAAGTCGTAGCACGTAGTACCACAGCAGGCCGTCGCCCCGCTTCAGGGTGACGGCCTGCGGTGCGCGAATTCATGAGAGGCCCCGGGGCCGGTGGCAGTGTGAGCCGTGCGACGCGAGTAGAATCCGCGACACGCACAGTTGGCGATTGTCGCCGCTGGCGCAGAAGTCGACGGGCCCGACTCATGAGGCATCATCATGCGTCGCCCCGCTCTCAGCAAGGTTGATGTCATGAGTGAAACGAAGCCCCCTGCCCGCGCCCCGCGATTCGTGCCCAATGGGCCCGCGCTGACCGCCGAGCAGATCGCCCTTCAGGTCGCGAACGAGCGGGTCTGCATCGCCATGGCCAACGCGGGTACCGGCAAGACGACAACGCTCGTCGCGCGCATCGGCGAAGCCATCGCTGGCGGCACGCCACCCGAGCAGATCCTCGCGCTGACCTTCACCACCACCGCCGCCGATGTGCTGCGCGCCCGCCTGCAACGCTCCGGCATCCATGCCGAATTGCATAAGCGCGTGCGGGTTTCGACCTTCGACGACTACAGTCACGAAGTGCTCGACACCTTGCCCACCGCGAACGAACGCGCGCGGCGCATTCAGCGCGACAGCTTCCTGACGTCGTACATTGCCGACGCCATGGAAACATTGCGTGACAGTGACGATATCGAACACCGCTACCCACAGGGCACCTTTGAGGACAACCACATCAACGTGGCGCAAAGCCTGGAGGCCATGCGAAAACTCAAAGCCGGCGGCGCACTGTTCGATGATGTCGACGACGAGCAGCTTGACGACTTTCTCGAACGCCTGGACGTCACCCCGGCGCAGTACGCCATTACTCAGGCCTATGAGCGCATTCGCGTGGGCGCGATCGACGAGCCGAAGTTTCGCGACCGCTTCGACGCGACATACGATCTGGCGCAGTTGATCGATCGTGAGAGCGTCGCGCCGCAATACTTCGCGCCGTGTCGTCTGATCGTGTGCGACGAGCAGCACGACTTCAACGAGGCGTCGTACCGCGTGCTGCGCCACCTGCTGCGCACGCTGAATTGCCGATTCGTCGGCGTGGGCGATCGCGATCAGGTCATTCACGGCGCGATGGGCGCGAGCGATGTGTACATGGGAGATCGCTTCCAGATGGATTTCTCCGGCGCGACGGCCTACCGCCTCACGCGCACGTTCCGTCACGGTCCACATATCGCCTATCCGGTCGCGGCCTTCAAACGCAAGACCATCGAATCGTATCTGCGCCGTCACACGCCCATCGAGGTAATCAAGGCGGACAGCTCGCAAGACGCCGTGGCACATGCCGTGCTGACCGATGTGCAGACCTGGCTCCAGGACAGCGACAAGCGCGCGACCTGCGCGGTGCTTTTGCGCGACTGGCATCAGAGTGCTGCGGTGGAAGAGGCCCTGTGGCGAGCCGAGATCGCGTTTGAATCGCCGAACAAGGAAGGTTTTCAGTTCCGCGAAGAGATCCGATTCGTGCGCGCCGTGTTCGCGCTGGCAATGCGGGCACACGACACCATCGACGAGCGCGAGCGCATGTCAGTGGCCGCCGTGCTCGGCATCTTCGCGAACATTCGCCTGTCGCGCGACCAATATTTGCTGACGGCCAAGCATCCGGAACTGATCGAGCAAATCTATACGTCATATCTGCTGGGCGCAGCACCGGGCACCCCGGCCGCCAACATCGGCCAATTGATCCGCGAATTGCGCGCCAGCCTGCCGACGCTCTCGGCCGGCGACGCCTTCCGTCGTATCCGTCAAAAGATCGATTTTCAGGCGGTCGCCACCCGCTTGTACGCGCGTCCGTATGACGTCGATCTCGTCGAGCGCACGCTGCGCGCCTTTGCGTCGACACTGCCTTCGGATGACACCTCTCTCGTCGATTATTTCTCGTCGATGATGGCGCGCCTGTCTGCCACGCGTCGCACACGGACGGGCACCCGGGTGAGCGTCGACACGGTTGCGAACATCAAGGGCAAGGAGTTCGATCACGTCATCATTCCCTTTATGGAGCGCAACGAATTCCCCAATCCGTTCTCGCAGATTGAGAGCGAGAAGAATCTGTTTTACGTCGCGCTGACGCGAGCGCGCGAATCGCTGTCGCTCATTACGACGCAGGACGAAGCGCGGCAAAGCGGGTTCATTGCATCGCTCGACCTCACGCATACGAATCGCCTTGCCGACGATGCGCTCGCTCGCAACATGGCAATGCCGGTGGATACCCCTGCAGCGCGGCGCTATCTGAGCGGCGACACCTACGGCGCGAAAGACCAGTTGACCGCGCGCGGCGCCGCCTACGACGCTGCACGGCGACAGTGGTACATCACGCCGGAGAAAGACTCGGAAGCCTTCGCGCAGTGGTTGTGAACGAAGGTCACGCGACGCGAGTAGAATCCGCAACGCGCGACGCGCATGGCGGGTGAATGTCACGGTAAGCCAGCATTTCGCAGCATTTGACGGAACACACTCTCATGAAGAAAGTACTCGCACTGGCGCTGATGGTCGCCGCGAATTTGGCCCACGCCGAACGCATCGGCGACGTCAGCACCGCGTTCAAGCTGGTGGGACCGGATCACAAGATTGTCGTGGATGCCTTCGACGATCCGAAGGTGCACGGCGTCACGTGCTACGTGTCGCGTGCGAAGACCGGTGGCGTCAAGGGCATGGTCGGACTGGCGGAAGACAAGTCGGAAGCCTCGATTGCCTGCCGCCCCGTGGGACCGATTTCGTTTGGCAGCCCATTGCCGAAGGAAGAAGAGGTCTTCTCGGAAGGTCTTTCGCCGCTCTTCAAGAAGCTGCGCATCGTGCGCATGGTCGACAAGACACGCAATACGCTCGTCTATCTCACCTATTCGGACAAGCTCGTCGACGGCTCCCCTCAGAACAGCGTGACCGCCGTCCCGGTGGATCGCGCCACGCCGATTCCGACGAAGTAAGCGGCGCGTCCGGCAGCAGGCCTGGCGGCTGCGCGACAGGCATCATCCGCGCAGCAAGCCGAAACGCTTCAATTTCCGGTAGAGCGTGTTGCGGCTCACGCCTAGCTTGCGCGCTGCGGCGCTGACCTGTCCCTGACAGGCATCGAGCGTCGCGCGCAATGCCTGACGCTCCGCCGCCTCCAGCGGGGCCTCCACCGGCGGCTGCGCGCCCACACGCGTCTGCGCTTCACGCAACTCATCCGGCAGATCGTCCGGCGTAATCACACCGCTCTCGCTCAGCGCCACCAACGTCCGGATAACGCTGCGCATCTGGCGCACGTTGCCCGGCCACGCATAGGCGCACAGCCGATCCTGCGCGGCGTCCGTCACTGTGGTGCGGCCCTGCTCGCAAGCCTGCGCCAACAGCCGTTGCATCAGATCGATCTTGTCTTCGCGATCGCGCAGCGGCGGCACACTGACCTCAAGGCCGCTAAGACGGTAGAACAGGTCCTCACGGAATAGCCGTTCGGTGATGCGCTCGGAAAGATCGCGGTGCGTGGCACTGAGAATGCGGATGTCGAGCGGCACCGGCTCGCCACCGCCGAGCGGCGACACCATGCGGTCTTCCAGCACGCGTAGCAAGCGGGTCTGCATGGCGAACGGCATGTCGCCGATCTCGTCGAGAAACAGCGTGCCGCCGTTGGCTTGCCACAGTTTGCCGTTCATCCCCTCTTTACGCGCACCGGTGAAGCTGCCGCCCACGTAACCGAAAAGCTCGCTCTCGATCAGCGACTCGGGAATCGCCGCGCAATTGAGCGCCACAAACGGGCCGCTTGCCCGCGCACTCGCCGTATGCACAGCGCGCGCGAATACTTCCTTGCCGCTCCCGGTTTCGCCACGAATCAGCACCGGTACGTCATGCGCAAAGACACGGCATGCCCGCGAGAACGCGCGCGCCAAGGTCGGATCGGAAAACGGTTTGACGGGCGTGTCTTGCGCAGGAACCGGTAGACGGCTCACTCGGCGCGCCGCGCGCAGCGGCGCGCGCACCATCGCCAATAACGCCTCGCCCGTATGGGTGCGAATCGGCCAGCACGCGCTGGGAGTGGGATGCGCCTGCGCGAGCAACGCGTCGAGTGTCTGGGCAAACCATTGATCCACGCGCGTGCCCACAATCTCGTCGCGCGTCGAACCTAATCGATTCAATGCGCTTTGGTTGGCCGCGAGCACACGCCCCGTGTCATCGAACGCGATCAGTGCCTGCGCGAAGCCCCCCAGATGATCGGCCTGCTCCTGCAATTGCAGCAGCCATTCGTCGCGATAGTGAAGGAAGAAGTACTCGCTCTCCACGACCTTCGCCGAGAGGTTCACCAAGGCAAGCGTGTGAAACTGGCTTTGCCGGGTGAGGTCCGCGCTGGTCGACGACACGTCGATCACGGCGAGCAAATCGCCTTGGGGGGCAAACACAGGACTGGCCGTACAGGTAAGTGGCGTGTGCAACGCCCGGAAATGATCCTGCTGACAGATGATGACCGGTGCTCGCTCGACCGCACAGGTGCCGATGCCGTTCGTGCCTTCGCACGATTCGCTCCAGTCAGCCCCGGGCCATAGCCCGGCGCGATGAAAATCGTCGCGCCTGCCGTCATGAAGTCGCGAGTCGACGATCACGCCGTCGGGGGCCGTGAGGAGCACCGCCTGATGCGGGTTCATCAGTTGACGTTGCAAGCGCTCGAGCACGGGCGTGGAGACACTGCGCAAGCGCTCCATCGCGCTACGCCGCTCGCGCAGTTGTGTCGACTCCAGCACGCGCGGCGCCATACGCGCCCCCGGATCGAGGGCGTGCGTATCCAGACAGCGGCGCCAGGAGTTGGTGATGTTCGGGTCCGTCGCGGCAGCACCGGACGGCGTATGACCTTGTACGACATTCAGCACACGACGCGCGTGCGCGGATTCTGTATTGGCTGGCATTGGTCGTCTCCCCCGTGCCGGATGATCTCGTAGTCGTTCCCGAAGCATGTCCCATGCCGGGGGTGATTGCAATGCGCTATGTCAATCGGGATGCGCAAAGCGATTGCCTGTCACGACGACGAGACAACGGGTGTCACCGCGCGGGACAAAGGTGTCCCGGATTCGGCACACCCGGGCGCCGCCGCAGGCCCGTCAGCCGCATGGAGAGGGCGTCCGCCGGGGGTGGCCCGCGACTTGCTTATTGCCCCGTGTGGCCACAGCGCCACCGACACGACAATATCCGGAGACACAACATGCGATACGCCCCACCCGGCACGCCCGGTGCCTTGCTGTCTTTGCAGCCGCGTTACGAGAACTACATCGGCGGCAAGTTCGTTCCGCCCGTGGAAGGACGCTACTTCACCAACACGTCGCCGGTCACCGGAGGGGTCATCGGCGAGTTTCCGCGATCGAGCGGCGCGGATATCGAACTGGCGCTCGACGCGGCGCATGCCGCAGCGGCCAAGTGGGGCAAGACGTCGGTCCAGGCACGCTCACGCGTTCTGCTGCAAATCGCTGACCGGCTCGAAGGGCAGCTTGAGCGTTTCGCCGTCGCCGAGACGTGGGACAACGGCAAGCCCGTGCGAGAGACGCTCGCCGCCGACCTGCCGCTCGCCATCGATCACTTCCGCTACTTCGCCGGCTGCATTCGTGCGCAGGAAGGCACCGCGGCCGAAATCGACGAGCACACGGCCGCGTATCACTTCCATGAGCCGCTCGGTGTCGTCGGTCAGATCATTCCGTGGAACTTCCCGCTGCTGATGGCCGCGTGGAAGCTGGCCCCCGCCCTCGCCGCAGGGAACTGCGTAGTCCTCAAACCCGCCGAGCAAACACCGCTCACGATTACGTTGTTTGCCGAGCTGGTCGGCGATCTGCTGCCGCCGGGGGTGCTCAATATCGTTCAGGGCTTCGGTAAGGAAGCTGGCGAAGCCCTGGCAACCAGCCGGCGCATCGCGAAGATCGCCTTCACCGGGTCGACGCCCGTGGGCGGGCACATTCTGGCGCGTGCGGCGGCCAATCTGATCCCGAGCACCGTCGAGCTGGGCGGCAAGTCGCCGAACCTCTTCTTCGAAGACATCATGCATGGCGAGCCGGAGTTCATCGAGAAGGCTGCCGAAGGCCTCGTGCTGGGCTTCCTGAATCAGGGCGAGGTCTGCACCTGCCCGTCGCGCGCGCTCGTGCAGGAGTCGATCTACGAGCCGTTCATGGAGGTCGTGATGGCGCGCGTGGCGCGCATCAAGCGCGGCGATCCACTGGACACGGAAACGGCCATCGGCGCACAGGCGTCGCAACAACAGTTCGACAAGATTCTGACGTACCTCGATCTCGCACGCAAAGAAGGCGCTCAAGTGCTGACGGGCGGTGGTATCGAGATGCTGGATGGCCCGCTGGCGTCGGGTTTCTACATTCAGCCGACGCTGCTCAAGGGCGAGAACCACATGCGCGTGTTCCAGGAGGAAATCTTCGGCCCGGTGGTCGGCGTGACTACGTTCCGCGACGAAGCGCAAGCGCTGGCGATTGCCAACGACACCGAGTTCGGTCTGGGTGCCGGTGTGTGGACTCGCGACATCAATCGCGCGTATCGCATGGGACGCGGCATTCAGGCAGGCCGTGTGTGGACCAACTGCTATCACCTGTATCCCGCGCATGCCGCGTTTGGCGGGTACAAGAAGTCGGGCATCGGTCGCGAGACACACAAGATGATGCTGGACCACTATCAGCAGACGAAAAATCTGCTGGTCAGCTACGACGTCAATCCGCTCGGGTTCTTTTGAACGACCGCTCTATTCGCCTCTGAGTTTGCAACAGATCAAAGACGCATCGCGCCGTGAGTGCGATGCTGTCTTCAATGCTTGCGAAAGATGATTCTGGACACCCCATGCGCGCCTTGAGATGCGCACGCGGTGTGCCCCTCACAGAACAAATAAGGAGCATGACCATGAGCACGACCTTCTTTATCCCCGCCGTCAACATGATGGGCATTGGTAGCCTCGACGAGGCGATCGCCGCCCTGCGTCAATATCATTTCCGCCGTGCCCTGATCGTGACCGACGCCGGACTCGCCAAGGCGGGTGTCGCGGAAAAAGTGGCGAAGCTGCTGACCCAACAAGACATCCAGTCAGTAGTGTTCGACGGCGCCAAGCCGAACCCGACCGTCGGCAACGTGGAGGCCGGGCTCGCCATCCTCAAACAGAACCAGTGCGATTTCGTGATTTCTCTGGGCGGCGGATCGCCGCACGACTGTGCGAAGGGCATTGCGTTGTGCGCGGCCAATGGCGGACATATCGCCGACTACGAAGGCGTCGATCGCTCGAAGAAACCGCAACTGCCGCTCATCGCGATCAACACGACGGCCGGCACCGCCAGCGAAATGACCCGGTTCTGCATCATCACCGACGAGAAGCGTCACGTGAAGATGGCGATCGTCGACCGTAACGTCACACCATTGCTGTCGGTCAACGATCCGGCATTGATGGCGGCCATGCCCAAGGGCCTCACGGCAGCCACCGGCATGGACGCCCTGACGCACGCCACCGAAGCGTATGTCTCGACCGCAGCAACGCCGATCACCGATGCCTGTGCGCTCAAGGCCGTCACGCTGATTTCGCAGAACTTGCGTCGCGCGGTGTCGCATGGCGATGACATGACGGCGCGCGAGAACATGGCGTACGCGCAATTCCTCGCGGGGATGGCGTTCAACAACGCCTCGCTTGGGTATGTGCACGCGATGGCGCATCAGCTCGGCGGGTTCTATGACTTGCCGCATGGCGTTTGTAATGCGGTGCTGCTGCCGCACGTGGAAGAGTTCAACGCGAGCGTGAGCGCGGGACGGTTGAAGGACATCGCACAGGCAATGGGTGAAAAGGTCGATGGACTGAGCGATGGGGAAGGCGCGAAGGTGGCGATTGCCGCGATCCGCCGACTGTCGAAAGACATCGGCATTCCTGGCGGGCTGGCCGAGCTTGGGGCAAAGGTGGAAGACATTCCGACACTCGCGGCCAATGCGATGCAGGATGCATGCGGATTCACCAACCCGCGTCGTGCAGAGCAAGCCGAGATCGAAGAGATCTTCCGCCGGGCGTTTTAACCGGTAACGCGATTCGGATGCGGGACGGTGTCGCCATCGTCTGAACGGATCGCGGCTTACCTGCAAGGTGAGACCACGAAGGGTTGCGTGAGGTTACGCGGCCCTTCGTTTTCGCCATCGGCAATCAAGCCATCGCCTGCGCCACCGCCGGCGTTTCGCGTCGACGCAGCCGCCACCAGATCAACAGCGCCACGAACGCTTCGAGGGCGGCCACGATCCAGAGTCCCACGTTGAAACTGCCGGTCGCGTCCTTGACGACGCCGAGCAGATACGGAGAACCGAACCCGGCCAGATTCGCGACCGAGTTGATGAACGCCACGCCCATCGCCGCAGCGCCGCCTGCGAGATAGGCATTCGGCAACTGCCAGAACACGGGGATCGCCCCCATCGTGCCCGACACGGCCACCACGAGGCACAGAAACGCCGCCACGCCGTTGCTCCCGGCAAACACGCCCACCCCCGCCAGCCCGCATGCGCCCACGAACACCGGAATGGCGCAATGCACGCGAGCCTCGCGACGTTTGTCCGCGCTGTAACCGATGGCGATCTGGAAGATCGCGCCGAATATGTACATCACGCCCACAAGCAAACCGATGTGCAACGGATTGGTCGGCCCAAGCGCGCGCACGATGGTCGGTGCGAAAAACGAAAGCGTTGCATTTGCCGCCACGATGCCGAAGTAGATACCCGTGAGCAGCCACAGCTTCGGGCTGCGCATCGCCAGCAGAAAGCTGTGCTCACGCGGGCCCGCGCTCTTGCGGTCGGTGTCCAGATCGGCTTGCAGCAGGCGCTTTTCCTGCTCGGACAGCCAGCTCGCTTGTTCCGGCTTGTCCACCAGAAACCATACAGCGAGCGCGCCGGCGAGTACGGTCGGCACGCCTTCCAGCAGGAACAACCATTGCCATCCCGCCCAACCGTTCACCCCATGCATGCCGTTGAGGATCGCGCCCGCCAGCGGTGCCCCCACGACAGACGACACGGCAGACGCCGAAATGAACCACGCGAACGCCTTCGCGCGTCGGTGCGCCGGGAACCAGAACGTCAGGTAGAGCAGCACGCCCGGCTGGAATCCGGCTTCGAACGCACCGAGCAGAAAACGCATCACGTAGAAGTAGGTCGGCGAATACGTCAGCATCATGAGCACGCAAATCGTTCCCCAGCCCAACGTGATGCGCGCCAGCGTGCGTCGTGCGCCGATACGCAGCAGCAGCCAGTTGCTCGGAATCTCCAGAAAGAAGTAGCCGAGAAAGAAGATACCCGCGCCAATGCCGTAGACGGTCTCGCTGAAGCCCAGATCCTGCTGCATTTGCAGCTTCGCGAAGCCCACGTTCACGCGATCGATCCATGCCAGCATCCACAGCACGAAGATGAACGGAATAATCCGCCACATGATCTTTTTGTAGATGGGATCGAGCATGGTTTGCGACGGATTCGCGAACGTATTGTTCGCATCGCTTTCGCGCGAAGTCGGCTGCTGGTTCATTTCATCTCCTGCCATATATGGCATGTTCTGCGGCGCGTCGTCATTGGCGCGCGGGCTTCGTGTAACGTTATGCGGCCTCGCCCAGATGCATCGCCTGAAGCAAAGCACGGCATGCCGCCGGTACCGGCCCGATCACCGGCACTGAGAAACGCTCGCACAGCGCTTGCGCTGCTTCTCCCAGCGGACCGCCGCCGATCACCACGGCCTGTGCGCCGTCTTCCTGTATGCAGGCCTGAACGGCACCGGCAAGACTGGCCTCCAACTGCGACGGCACATCGCCCAGCGCGAGCGGATCGCCCGTGGTGAATCGAGCACCAGTGAAGGTCTCGCCGAGACCGAGTTTCCTGACGTTCGCTGCAATCGAGGCGGCCAGCAGCGGTGTGGTCGTGGCGATGCCGAAGGGCCGCCCCCCCGCCCCCGCCTCGCGTACGGAGGTCGCGCCGATGCCCACCACCGGCACTTCCAGACGCGTCTGCAACGCATCGATACCGGGATCGCCGAAGGCCCCGACGATCACCCCATCGGCTTGCGCCGCCAGCGCCACGATTTGCGGGTGGTTCACCGCTTCGGCGGCAACCGCGAGATCCTGCTCATCGACGATCATGGGCGCACCACGCATCGCCGTCGCGCCGGTCACCGTCGGTGGTACTCGCATCACCGTGGCGAAATACGCGCGCGCGATGTCGACCATCATTTGCGTTGTCGCCGTCGACGTGTTGGGGTTGATGAGTAGGATGTGCGTCATAAGTCCTTCGGAAAATCAGGAAGCGGGCGATGCAGGCGATGCAGGGGCATCGGTGGACGATCTCGTTGCGGCGAGCGTGTGCGCATCGGTCGCGACATCGGGACCGTCGAGCGGCTTGCCGAATGTCTCCGGCGCGAAGGTCAGCGCTACGGCGAACACCGCATACATCGCAGCCATCATTGCGAACATGCCGCCGATACCGTATTGGTCGAACACTCGACCGGCCACCAGCGGCATCGCCGCGCCTGCCAAGGTGCCCAGCGCGAGAATGAAAGCGGTGCCGAACGCACGCACTCGCGTGGGATAGAGTTCGGGTGCGTAGATCCAGATCGACGTGTTGAGCAGCAGCACACAAAACTGGAATGCCGCGCCAAACGCCAGAATCAGCGGCTGCGATTTCGACAGGAATCCGAAGCACAAACCGATCACGCACGCTGCGATCGCGCCGAGCGTCAGAACGCGCTTGCGCGGAAAACGGAAACCGAAATACGACGCGGCGATGGCGCCCAGCAAGCTGCCGGACTGCATCACGATAGTGAACGCGAAGCTCTTGGAGAGCGTGTAGCCCTGCGCCATGAGAATCGTCGGCATCAAGGTCAGTACCGATATCTGCGCGCCGTAGGTCATGCACACCGCGATGCCCACTGCGACGGTGCGGCGCGCCAGCGGCCCGACGAAGACTTCGCGCAAGCGGACTTTCTCGGCGCAATGTGCCCCCGCCGGCGCTTCGCTCAGATAGCGCTTTGCATCCCCGGCCGATTTGCCCAGCTTGCCCGACGCGAGAATGTTGAGCACACGGTTAGCCTCTTCCACGCGGCCTTTGGAGAGCAGGAATCGGGGCGTCTCGGGGATGAAGCGGCGATACAACAGCACGAAGAACGCGGGCAGCACCAGACAGCCGAACAGCCAGCGCCAGCTATCCGGTCCGGGGAAGAAGGCGAAGACGGCCAGGCCGAACGCCGGCGCCAGCATATTGCCCAGCCCGCCACCCGCGACGTTGATCGCCCCGACGGCCACGCCACGGAAGCGCGACGAGCAGAACTCGGCCAGCATCGTGACCGCAATCGAGATTTCACCGCCGAGACCGAAGCCGACGATGAAGCGTCCCGCGCCGAGCATGGTGTAGTTCGTCGCCAACGCGCAGATCAGCGCACCCAGCGTGAAGAGCATCAGATTGATGCTCAGCATCGTGCGACGTCCGTAACGGTCGGCGATGTAGCCGGAGCCGAGCCGTCCGATGGCCGCCGCGCCGAACGTCAGCGTGTTGAGAAAGCCGATCTGCGCGGCCGAGATACCCCAGTACTCGCGCAACAACGGCCCCACGAGACCGACGGCGTTCTGCTCGAACACGTCGAACAAGACCCCGAACAGAATCAGTGCGAGGATTTTCTTGTGCGACGGCGTCACGCCAATGTCGTCTAGCGCTCGTTCGAGCTGCTGCAACCTGGGTTCCGGCGAGGATACGACCACTTCTGCGCCCATCCTAAAACTCCCTGCGCCGTGATTGGCGCCTTGCGACTGATTTGCCTCGCCCTCTGGTGAATCCTGTTTTGTTAATATTTTTTCGGATTATTTATTTTTGAAAATTATTTTTCATATCAGGGTTTCACCGGACGTGCGACGTCCTTGGCCGGGGAGGCCAATGGCGCAGACTGAGGGAACGTAAGCTGGGGCTTGAGGCCTGAGAGGCGCGTCGCCGGGCGCTCGGGCAGAGAGTCCTGCGCCGAGCGTGGGGAGTGTGGGTTTAGATTTCGTCCAATGCGTCGTGGAACGCTTCCACGAGGCCGAGGTGACGCCGCCCCGGATTGCCTGCCAGCGTCATGACTTGCGTGACGATCAAGTGGCACAGACCGATGACTGCCGTGTGGTTATCGAGCACGCCCGGCCCTTGCACGTCGCACTGCAACCGCCACTTGGCGGGGGTTTTCGCCGTGGCGTTGCGCTCGGTGATGTAGACGAGATTCGGGCAAGCCTTCGCGAGTTGTGCGACGACGGCCGGCATCTGCCGGACACGGCGGCGCACGGCGAAGACGACCACAACATCTTCCTCGCCGATGCCGGCGAGGTGCTCGCCAAGCGTCTCGCCCGCCCCTGGAATCACCTGCGCGCTCGGAACGATTTGCAGCAACTGCCAGCGGAAATAGGTGGCCAGCGGATGGCTCGAACGGAATCCGACGACCCACACCTTGCGCGCCGCGAGAATGGCGGCGGCGATCTGCTCGATCTCGGTGGAGGAGAGGCGCCGGTAGGTGGCGTCGATGTTGGCGAGGCTTTGCTGGCGTTGCACGCCGACGAGGTCGTCGTGCGCGGACAGGGTGTCGGTGACAGGCAGCGTCGCCGCCATCGCGAGAGGCGAACCGGCACGCTGCTCGGCGCGGACGTGTTTGCGCGCGTCGTCAAACGACTCGTAGCCCAGACGTCGCACGAAGCGCGTGACGGTCGCGTTGGAGACCTGCGCCAGCGTCGCCAGTTCCGACGCCGTATAGCCCGCCAGATCGCCCGGCAAATCGAGCGCGAATTCCGCCAGACGCCGCTCTGAAGGCGAGAGTTGATCGAGCTGATCTCGAATCCGGCCGACGAAAGACTTCTTCACGTGAGATGCCATGAGCGTTTGTGTGGATGGGGCCGGCTATTGTCGCGCGATTCGAGCCAATCGGGAAATCGGGGGAACGTCGAGGGTGTTTCCCAGTCATTGGCCCGTCGCTGGTGACTCGCCTGCGTCACCATGAACGGGCCAAAAAAAGAGGAAGAGAAGAAGAGAACGATGTCCGGCGACTACGGCAATTATTGCTCGGCCAACACGTTGCCCTGACGGTCGACCAGCGCCACCTTGACGATCTGCGCCTTCACCGCCTTGTTCGACATGTCGGCCGTTTGCGTATAGCCGTAGACCACCAGCGTGGGCGGATTGCCACGCGAGCGCATCGATTCGATGTTGCGTGCGGCGTCCTCATTGCTCACTGCGAGGTAACGGAAGCCATCGCCGTTGCTAAAGCTCAGGCGGTACTCGCCGTTGTCGTAGAAGTAGCGAAACGAGCCGCTGTCCCAGAGCGAGTTGTCCAGCGGGAAGCTCTTCTTCTCGAAGTCGTACTTCTGAATCGGGTTGCTCACCGTGATGCGGAAGTAGCGCTGCGCCTTGGCTTGCGCCACCTGCTGATCGATCTTCGGCTTGAGCGCCGCCAGCAGGTCGTGCTTGCGGAACTCGTCGTTGGTCCCTGCGTAGTCACGCGACATGCGATTGGCGATCTGGTCGTAGTCGACGGGCATGTCCGCGAGCGCGAGGTAGGCAAACATCAACTGATTGCCGCTGTTGTACTCGACGTAGCTCGACGCGGGGGTCGCCGGGTCGCCTTTCGGCAGCGCCGCCTGAGCGGCCTGCTGTTGCGCCTGCGCCACCGCGCGCGGCGACGTGGCGTCGGCCAGATTGGCGGGCGCGGGAGTGGCGTCAGCGGCAGGTTTGCCGTTCTGTGCCTTGTCACCGCAAGCGGAGAGGCCGGCGGCGGCCGCCGCGATGGCGGTCATCAGCACGAGGGTCTTGAAGGTCCGTTGCAGAGCGAGCGTGTGCGTGTTCATGAGGGGCATCCTTGTCGAGAGTGGTCGAGCTTTCGAATCGAGCGGGTCGGAATGGAAGACGGTGTCGGGAGATAGCGTGCGATCAGCGCTTGGCTGCCTTCCAGCCGAGCACGCCGGTCGCCGCGAGATACAGGCTCACCAGCACGGCGAGGTAGCCGCCCAGACCGATCGACACGGCCTTGAGCGCTTCGCGCACCAGTTCACTTGCGAAATCTGCCGCCTGCTTGCCACCGAACATCGTCGCCGCGCCTTGTGCCTGCGAAATGCCATCGCTGATATTCATGTAGATGCCGATCACCAGCACCACCATGAAGATGAGCGGCAGCAGGTTCGCAAGATGCGCGCGCGGATCGCGCACGAAGTACGGCGCCAGCGGCGCGAGCAATGCGACCACAGCCACCACGCCGTAGAAGCCAGCGCTCCCGCCGTTCCCGCCCAGGGCATTGATCATTCCGCCCGGCGCGTTGATGAGGCCGAGCATCTTCCACAGCGAAATGCCGACCTTGTAGTTCGACGACACTTGCACCGTCATGGTATTGAGGAAGAACCACGCCACGGCGAGCAGCCCCATGGCGCCGAGCGTGCGCGCACCGAAGCGGGCCACGAGCGCATTGCCGCGCTGCTTGACGGCGGCAAGCGCCTCGTCGGTCGCCTCGCGGGCAAGCTGACTGTCCGAGACGGCATGCAGGTGCACCAGTTGGCCGGCATCGTCGAACAGGGCGTCCACCGTCATGTTCACGGCGGGCGCCTGTTCCGAGCGCCACACGCCTTCGAGGGTGAACGTATGCTGACGGCCAGCGATGCTGACAAGGCCGGGGCCGGTGCTCGTGTCGCGCAGAATCTTGCCACGTTGGTTCATCGTTTCTCTCCAGTTCAAGGTGTCGCGATTGCGGCACCTCCAGGTTTCGGTCAAGCGCCCGACCGTCTCGGCGGCCTGCGCGGTTGCCCGCCGAGCCCATCGGGCATCGCAGCGGATACCCCCTATTCGGAGCGACTCGGCAAAACCGGAAGAGAATTTGAAAATTTTTTTGAACGGCCAAAACAAAGGGGGCCGAAGCCCCCATTGTTTGCATGCGCATCCCCGCGCGCCCGACCTTCGTCTAACGCGGACTCAGCCGTTCGGTCAGTGCGGATCGTCCGCCACCTCGCCGTACGAAATCAGCCCCGTCGCCTTGATCGCGGCGAGCGCCTTTTCCGCATCGCCGGTCGGCACCGCCAGCCACACCATGCCGTCCTCGTCGGGTCCGCGCACAATGTCCAGTTGCAGATCGCCCAGCGTCTTGCGCAACTGTGCGATGGTCGTGCCATCGCGGAAAATCACCTGCAACATCGGGACACCGGGCGCCGGCGACACCGGTCCACCGCGCGTGGCACTCGTGTCCTGGTTGGCAAGCGTCGACGCGGTGTCGGCCAGCCGCATCGTTTGCGCGCCCGCCACGAGCACCAGTGCCGCGACGCTGGCGAAAGCCCAGCCGCGCGGCATCGGGCGCACCCACCACTGCCGCAGCCGCTCGCCCAGCGACGGCGCGCCGCGCGCTGGCGCGAGCGTTGGCAATTCGTCGAACGCTACCAGCGGGCGCCGCTCGGCGTAACTCGCGTCGATAGCCTCGCGCGTGGCATCGGCGAAGCGTTGCTCCTGATCAAGCTCGGCCTGCCATTCGGGATGGGCGTCCAGTTGCTGCTTCATCCACGCCGCTTCGGTGTCGTCGAGCTTATGGCAGACATACAGGAAGGCCAACGCGCGGAAGCGTTCCAGATCGTCGTTCTTCATGCGCGCGTCTCCTCTTGATCCACCGACGTGCCGCGCGGTTGCGGACTCGTCCAGCCCAGTTTTGCCGCCACGCACCGGCGCATGCGCTGCGTAGCCTGACGTACCCAGCCTCGCACCTGCTCGGCATTGATCGTCACGCCGGGCGGCGTCTGGTTCTGCAAACGCACTGTCATGTCGGCGTAGCTCAGATCTTCCTCCAGCGTGAGTTCCATCGCCAGCCGGTAGTTCGGCCCATCGCCCGACGGCAGCGTATCCAGACAAGCGCGCATGACGCGTTCCAACTGAGAACCGTAAGCGTTGTCTTCGGGTGACGGCAGATCGCACGCCATCTCGTCAGGATCGCTGACGGGCGCGAGCCAGCGGTCGGCACCGGAGCGCGCGACGGCAGACTCGTGGCCGGCGTCCTGAGAGGCGTCCGAAACGGCGTCTTCGTTGGACAAGGAGGTGTTGCGATTGTGCTTGTAGTACTTGCGCAGGACATCGACTGCACTCTTGTACGTGATGTCCTTGACCCACGTCTTGACCGTGGCACGCGAGGGATCGTAGGTCTCGGCCTTGCGCAGGATGCGCAGCCAGGCGTCCTGCACGGCGGCAGCGGCCAGATCTTCGTTGTAATTGGTCGCCTGCAATGCCTGGCGGTCGAGCACGCGGGCAATGTGGTCGTAGAATTTGCGGTGCGCCGCAAGCGCCTCGCGGCTGCGGTCCCCGGCTTTGCCGAACTTGCGCAGCAGGCGCGTCAGCTCTTCGTTGTCGATGTCGTCGCTTTTCATGCGGGCGTGGCGTAGTCCAGCGCGAATTCTACGTGATCCGCGCCGTACCGTCCCCGCCCGATGTCAGTGATTCAACCGGGGCGCTTCGCGCGCCGACTCAACCGACGTCCGCATCTGCTCCGCAAAGCGAAACAGCGCATGCGACAGCGCGCGCACCGCACGCGGAAAGTACACGGCCCAATCGGCTTGATCGACAAGCCACATCTCGACGGCCAGCCACACCTGATCGCCCACGGTGTGAATCTTGATGACCTTGTAGCGGCCATTGATCTCGTTCATGGCGTGCAATACGAACGCCCGTTCTTCCGGCGTATCGACGCTCCACACATTGGGCAGCATCAGCTTGGCGAATTCCGGGTCCTCGCGATCGAAGCACAGCGCGTAATGCATGCCTTCGCGTTTGAAGACGATGTCACCGTCGTCGTCCAGATGCGCGAGGTAGCCCTCACGTTTGAAGTAGTCGAGCAGGGTCGGAATGGCGTGTTGCATGGCAGGCTCCTGAGAATCGGGATGGACCTGGCGGTGAGGACCGGCAGGCTGGCGGCAAAGCGCCGACACTCCCTATTCGCAGCAGGTGGGCGAAACCGGAAGGGTTTTACCTCAATGCAGGCCAGTCGCCTGAGCAACACGGCGGCAAAAGGCGTCAGCATCTCCATCGATGACCGCGCCGCTCGGCAGCTTGCCGGTACGCGCGTGCGCCCGGCCAATGGCATCGGCCAACGCCGCGTCGCCTTGCACGGCATAGGCGAACACCGCGAGCCGCGACGCCGTGGCGTCTGCCATCAGGTCGGGATTGGCGTCCATGGTGCGCGCGTCGACGTGAATGCCGGCAGGCAGCCCCAGTTCGTTCACGAGACGGCTCATCCACGCGCGATCGAGCACCGGCGCCTTGGCGTGACGCGCGATCATCTTGGTCCAGCGATTCGATGCCGCCGCCTCGGCGTTGCGTCCATCGAACACGATCAGTCCCATATACCCCTGACGATCGGCCGTGCGTGCGCAGCGCAGGTTCTGCAACAGGCCCGACGTCAGGAACCAGTTGCCGTGAGAGATGCCTTGCCGCATCTGCGCCACCAGCCCCTGAATGGGCGCGCAATTGCCAACGACTTCCTTGATTTCCGCATTCAGCGTCTTGCCGGGGTAGCGGCTCGCGATCGCGAGCGCGTCGGACAGGAACGGCGGAGCCTCAGCAGTCGGCTTGCCGTGCAGCGTCATGCGCGCGGCCCGCCAGTCGGCGCTGGACAACTGTGCGACCGGACGCGGCGCGCCCGCCAGCACGGAGCGGCCGGTGCGCAAATCGTGATGCAACACCCACGTGCCATCGGACAATTGCTGCATGTCCGTCTCGACCCCATCCCACTTGCCGGCATAGCCACTGCGCAGCGCGCTGCCGGAGTTCTCGGGGTCGTCGGCCGAGCCGCGATGCGCATGAATCTGCATACCGAGGCAAACGGCCTGCACTGGCGCACTTACGGTACCGAGCATAGCCACCGCGAGCGCCACCAGTGCGGCCTTACTGCGCAGACGGGTGGTAGCCATAGTTCAGCCCTTGCAGAATGTCCTTGCGAATCGCCTCGTTAAGCGGATAGCCATAACCCTGCCCCACCACCACCACATGTGCGATGTTGGTCAGCATCCGGCCGCCCGATGCCCCGGTGCGTGCCCACGACATCATCTGGCCGAACAGGTCGCTGCGCGTAATGTCGTTCGATGCCACCGAGAGGATCGACCACACGCCGATCATCGCGCACAACAGCACCGCGAGTGAAGTGCGCGACGCACGGCGGCTCAGCACGCCGTCCGGCCCCGCACGCGAGAGCATCAGACATTTCGCGCTCAGGAAAAGCAGCTTCGAGAAGTGAGCAATTGCGCCGAGCAGAGAGAAGAACAGAGCCACGGCGGGGACGATGGCGGCACGCGTGGCGTCGATCCCTTCCTTCGCGTATTTGCCACCGTCTTCAAAGTCGGCGGGCGACGCGTCGTACTTGCTCAACTGCGCGCGCCTGCTCGTCGGAGAAGGCATCGAACAGTTGACCGAACGCTTCGTTACTCGCGTACGACGGCAGCACGGTGGCACTGGCCGGCAGGCCAAGCGACTTGCGCAGTTCCTTCTGCACACCGGGACGTGCCACGAACGCTTCGTACGACAGCCCTGGCGGGATCGTTTCCCCCCCGACGTCCACACTGTGTACCTTGCGCGCTGCCGCCTGACGATACTTCACCGCCGCCGCGCCATAAAACGACAGCATGTCGCTCGGATGCCAGTTGGCGGGCAACGCCGGCAAATCGCGGCGCACGCTCGCGCTCACGCGGCCACGCGCGTATCCGGGTACGGTTCCGGGTTGCCAGCCACGGCGCGACAAGCGCGAGAGATAGTCATTCCATGCCCGCTGCTGCTCGGCTTTAAGGCCCGGATCCGAGTCGGGAATGATGGCGGCGTACTTGCTCCAGTTGTCGTGCACCTGCTTCATGGCGTCGCGATAGCTGTCGTAGTAGCCCTTGGCGCCGCCGATCTCGCGACGCACCGCTTCGCGCACGAGGGTTGCCTTGACCGCGCGGGTCTTCTCGTCGAGCCGGTCGACAGAGACGGCGAGCACCGGAAACAACGCGAGGAACGCCTTGCCCTGCGGCTTGGCGAACACCGTATCGTTGCCCGTCAGCCCCTCGAGTTGCAAACGCCCCTCGACCAGCGAGCGCTGCAACAGAATCGTATTGGCAGCGATGCGGCGGAATTCGGCGTCACGCGTGGTCACCAGCACGTCGACGAAGGTCTTGATGGCAAAGTACACGACGACAATGGTCACCAGACACGCGATGGCGATGGTGCCGAGGCCCGGTGAGCCCTTGCCGCTCTTCGTGCGCTTGCCCATGAGCCATTGCAGCACGAACAGCGCCGCCGCAATGCCGGAGAGCGTGCGGCCGTAGACTTCGATGTGATGCACATCGTCGATGGTCGCGGTACCGCCCACAACATCGAGCAGACGTCCGTTGAAGCCGAGTTCGAAGGTCAGATAGACCAGCGTGACGACGATCAGGAACGCCGTCTGTTTGAGCAAAGTATTTCGCACGATCAGTTCCGCAGGTCGACTCGAACGGGTTTGACTTCCTCGGCACCGAACGTCAGCGGTGCGGCCGGCAGGCCCGGCACGGTGCGTCCCGACGATGCCGTCACGGTCGCCGGAGCGCTGGCACCGGGCGAAGCGTTGTTCGCCGTGGCGGTGCCGGCGTTGCGCGTCGAACGACGCGACGGCGCGTGCTTGCTCGATTGCGCGCTGCTGCCGGTGCCCGCACCTGCGGCCTGCGGCGGTGCCGGGACGAAGCGGTTGGCGTCGGCCGGATCGTCGATCGCCTTGAGCGATGCGTCGGCAAACGGTTTGCGGCGGATGTCGACGCCCGGCGGCACCGGAATGGCCGACTGCAACAAACGGCTGTCGGTGTAGGTGTGACGCACGAGTCGTCCGTTGCCCGGGAAGTCGAATACCAGGGCGCGGCCGTTGTCGACCAGATCGGCACGCGGGCGATCCGCGCAATTGCCGAACGTCCACCCCAGCACGTCGCTGTCCTGAATGGCATACAGCACGTACTTGTAAGGGCAGTTACGCTCTTGCGTTTCGACCACCACAACAGAACGGTCGCCAACGACTTCGTTGCGAACCACGCGGGCGGTGATCGCGTTCTGCAAGGGCAGCACGCGCATATAGCGTTCGAGCTTGAGGGAGTATTGGCCGTTGCTGCGGCGCAGGTTGCCTTCTGAGCCGTCGGCCAGCTTGAAGGTATCGACCACCGTGCCGAACAGACTCGCCTGGTCAATACCGTAGACCGTATTGCCCTGACTGTTCTTGGTGACGGCGCAGCCGCCAAGCGCGAAGGTCGTTGCCACGGCGCACAGCACACTTGCACGTGCACGCCACATTGCGACGAGGACACCCCAGCCCCCGCCGTGCTTCCCGTTGTTGAATCGTGTCATTCTTGTTGTTTGCTTTCTTATTGGCGCCTGGTTCTTCCCGAGCCTTTCCCCGCAGGCGTTTCGCGCAAGTGTTCCATCCAAGCGACCTGACTGCACACCCTTTATGCGTCCAAACGGTTCGGGATCCTTGGCGCCCGATTCTCTCACATCGAAACTACTGCGACGATGACGAGACGGGACCGGCGTGGCAGTCGTGTTGCGCGCGCAACGCTATTTTTCGGTCCGGCATTCTCTGCTATGCTCGGCGCACTCAAAACAAGGCGCCCCGTGTTCTCACGCCATGCGCGCCATTGCTGCGCCGCCCTGGGGAGAGCGAACGTGTTCGATGCGATTGCCGACTGGATCAACAGCAAGACCGCCTTCGTGCTTGCGCTGCTGCTGGCATTCGCCGGCCTCACCCTCGGTCTGGGGCACGCCGCCGCCACGCTAGCCGGCAATCACGGCGCCGCCGCCAAGCGAGGCGCGGACGGCGGCATCTGTGGTGAAGTCCAGGCCTGGTTCGGCCCCCAGGCGTCGCTCGCCAACCTCAACGAATTCCTCACGCAATACGGCGCCATCGTCGTCTACGGACCCAACGAGAACGGCGCCTGGCAGATGCATTTCCCCGCGCTGTCGCTCGACGACGCCTTGCAAGCCACCTCGCGCGCGAACGGCGTCGTGCGGGTAGCCGCCAATCCGCAATGCCGCGCGTGACGACGTCCGGACCCCGGGTCCGTTGGGGCTCGGAAGCGCTTGCCGCGCTGGTCGTCACGCTCGGCTGCACGACCGAATACATCGCCCTCGGCGCACAGGCGACCTCACCACTGCCCGGCCCGCAAGCCGCCGCACTCGGTATTTTGCTCGGCATCCTGACGGCCGTGATCGGCATTGCGCTCGCCGCACTCGGCGCCGGCACGCGGCCGATGATATCGGGTCCACGGGTCGCCTCGACACTCTTTCTATCAAATCTGGTAGGGGCACTGGTGGCCGATCCAGCGATGGCTGCGCTGGGCATTCGGCCGATTCTGGCGCTCGCCGGGGTGGCCGTGTTGATCTCCGGGCTGATGCAGATGGTGATCGGACTGCGTCACGGTGGCTCGTTTGTGCGCAAGGTGCCTGCCCCCGTCCTCTCCGGTCTGATCTTTGGTGTGGCCGGGCTGGCTCTGGCCGATCAGGTCAACTTTCTGGTGCGATGCACGCTCGACTGGGACGTCGTCACGCTGGTCATCGCGGGTCTTGGCATCGCCAGCCATTTCGCCTGGCGAACCTTCGCGCAATACGTGTCTCGCAAGCGCAAGCTGGCATTGCCATCCGGGCTGTCGCTCTTCGTCGCCATGCTGGTCGCTGCCGGCGCCTACTATCTCGCGCTTCGCGTGCTGCCCGCGCCCTCGCCCGCTTGTCGCCTGATCGGCGTGGCAGGCCTCGATTTCGCCAATTGGCGTCCGGTCGATACGGGACTCTGGCTCGACCTGCTGCACGGCGTGAGCCTGCACGCCCTGATGCTCACGATTGGCTACGGGCTCGTGATCGGCTTCGTCTCGTCGCTCGACACGGTGATCGCCGTATCGTCCATCGAATCGCTGACGCTACGGCGCGGTACGGTTGACCGGGACTTGCTCGCCTTCGGCGCGGTCAACACGCTGCTTGGCGCGCTGGCGCTGCTGCCTAACGTCGGTTCCGTCACGCGCTCGAACATGGCCATCACCAGCGGCGCACAAACGCGCTGGACTGCGGTGATGCATGCCGTACTCGTATGCGTGGCGCTCACCGCCGGTGTGGGACTTGTGGCGATGCTGCCGAAGTTGGCCGTCGCGGTGGTCGTGATCATCATGTCGCTCGACATGATCGACGAGGGCGCGCGCACCATTACGCGCCATGCATTCTCCGACGCTCGCCCTCGCCGCCTGTTCGGTGCCGCGATGTGGCTGTTCGCGCTCGAACTCATCGCCACCCTCGCCTCGGGCCAGCCCCTCGTTGGCTTCGGTGTGGGTGCTGTATTCGGCGCGCTCGTCGCGTGGCCGACGCCCCGCCGTCTGACCGTTACGATAGCGGCAGGCAACGCCCGCGACGGCAGCCTCGTCGCCACGCTGAGCGGTGCGCTGCTCGCCTACAACGTCGACAGCTCGGTCGTCGAGCCGTTGCTGGCCCAAGTGGATGAGGCCAACGCCGCCCGCGAGCGCGCGCATCCGGATATCCCGCTTGCCGCGCTGGCACCTTTGCCGGTCGTGCTCGATCTTGCTGGCGTCGTGCGCACCGATCTGACCGCCTGTCGTGCGCTCGCACAGTTCGCGCAGTTTTGCGCCGCGCGTCATGCCGATGTGCGGTTTCGCGTCCCTGCCGCCAATGCGTCGGCGTCGCATACCATGACGCAGGCACTGCCGCACTTCGTGCCGGCGTCGCGCCTGCATGTCGTACCGGCGGCCGGGCATCCCGCCGCTAGCGACGCCATGCCTGAATCCCGTCCGCTCGCGCCACCATACTCATGATCTCTCTGCCGCGTTGTCTGGCCATCGTTCTGCTGGCCGCATCGTTCTTCTCGTCGTCCCAGAGCTTCGCTGCGCCGGCCCCTCAACCCGCGCGCAAGGTTGCGCTGGTCGTCGGCAACAGCAGCTATGACGGTGCCGACCGGCTGATCGCCCCGGCCAACGACGCCAAGCTCATTGGCGACACACTGCGTCAGCTCGGTTTCGAGACACGCGTGGCAACCGACCTGTCGCAAGAGGAATTCAAGGCGGCCGTGGCGTGGTTGGCGCAGGCGTCCAAGGGTGCACAGGTCTCGCTCTTCTACTTCGCGGGTCACGGCTTCGAGTCGGGTGGCGACAACTTCCTCGTGCCAGTGCACGCCGGCGTACCCATCCGCGCAATGACGCGCCCCATTCTGCTGGAGCGCGCCATCCGGCTGGGCTATGTGCGAAGCAAGGTCATCCCCTCGGCGCCGACTTCGTTCATCGCCGCCATCGATGCCTGCCGGGTACCGTCGCGCGGCAACGCGGGCCCCGGGCTCAAGCCGGAGAAAGTCGGTCAGGGCGAGTTGATTGCCTTCTCGACCGCCGATCAGGCACCCGCGTACGATTCAATGCGCAACTTCGGCAATTTCGGCAGCGCCGCCGATAACAGCCCGTTCGCCTACTACCTGGCGATGAACATGAAAACGCCGGGCGCCACGATCAAACACACGCTCGATCTGGTGCAACAGCAAGTGGCGGAATTGACGGGCGGACAGCAGCGTCCCTGGATTGCGAGCGGCCTGATCGGTGACGTTCCGCTTGGCGCACAGTATCTGGTGGCGTCGAACGTGCCGAACGGCAAAGTAGCCGACACCACACGAGGCGGTGCGACACGAGGTTCGGTGCCTCCGGTGGTGACTCCCGCACCGGCTGCGCCTCCCGCGGCGACGCCCCCGGAGAGCAACGGCGCCGGTGTGCACTTGCCGGCCTATCTCGCCGAACAGTTGGCGAAGGCCCGTGAAAACGCGAGCGCTCAGCCTGCTGCACCGCAACCTTCGCCGCAAGCCCAGCGTGCCAACGCGTGGGACGACGCCGAGTCGCGTCTCACGCAAGCCGCGCAGCGCGCTGACCGCAACGACATCGCCGCGCTGCGTGCGCGTGGCAACGATGCGGCAGCGCTCACCACGCTGGGCATGATTTACGAGTACGGCTATGGTGTGCCGCGCGACGGCAAGGCCGCCGTCAACTTCTACAAACGCGCAGCCAATACCGGATACCCGATCGCGCAGACACTGCTCGGCGAGATCTATTTCGAAGGCAAGCTCGCACAACGCGACTACGCCGAGAGCGAGAAATGGCTGGCACGCGCGGCATCGCAAGACTACACGCGTGCCCGGCTGGATCTCGCGCAAGTGCGTGCCACACGCGGTCAGGGTGGCGCCAACGGCATGCAGAACTGGGCCGACGCGGCGTCGATCATGATCGACTCGCTTCGCCGTCAACAACAGTCGACGCAGCAGCAATACGGCCGCTGAATCGTTCCCTGCCAGCCGAACGCCGAGGCTTCTACCCTGCTTCTTTGGCAGACGTGTGCGATGCCATTGTTGGCTCGTTGATGCGAATCGACCGCTACAGTCCCAGTTGCCCCTTCAGTTTGCTACGCGAGGCCTCTAGCATCGCCAGTGAGCGGGTACGGTTCGGCTCACAGCGAGCCAACGAAATCGCTCCAACCAGTTCGTTCATCATCGACTGCGCAGTGGCCTCCGGCGCCGGGATATCCATCGCCGCCAGTTTCCGCGCAATCGCTTTAGCCAGCTTCCGAACCCCGGCACTGAAGATTTCCCGAACCTCGGGCGACATCCGCGGAACGTCTGCTGCCAGCGCCGCCATTGGGCAACCGATGGCGCGCTGATCCCTGCGGTCCGCCGAGAGATAGTTGTCGATATAGGTGGACAGACCCTGCGCTGGGGTTACGCGCTCTGTCATGCTCTGCCAGCGCGCCATGCTCACTTCGAACATGTGGGCCACCGATGCCTCGACCAGCGCCTCCTTGGACGAAAAGTGCGCGTAGAAGGCGCCGTGCGTCAGCCCGGCCTGGCTCATCACCGACGCCACACCCACCTTGTGCGGACCATCTGAACGAATCGCCCGCGACGCCTCGTCCAGAATCCGCTCGTAAGATTTCTGCTTGTGATCTGCGTCGTACCGCATGTGTATTTCCTCGTCCGCCAGCGTGCCGATGCATCGCGAACTTTCATAGTATGATAGTCATCATATTAACACTCAAAGTGACGAAATAGTCTCTGCGAGTCGCGGCGGCCGAACGGCGCCTGCCTTTCTGAGTATCGTAGTGTCCGTCGGTCATTCAACGACTTTCGAAGGAGCGTCAAACGTGAAGATTCTCGTCCTGGGGGCTGGTGCCATTGGTGGCTATTACGGCGCGCGTCTGGCGCAGGCCGGTGCCGACGTCACATATCTCGTTCGCGAGAAGCGCGCCGATACGCTCGCGAAACACGGGCTGGCGATTCAAAGCGAATTGGGAGACGTGCATCAAGCGGTCCGCACTGTGGCAAGCGGCAATGTCGCGCCGGATTATGATGTCGTGCTGCTTGCGTGCAAGACCTACGATCTCGACAACGCCATCGAATCCGTGACGCCTGCGATGGGCGACGGTACGGTCATCCTGCCTTTCCTCAACGGGATGTCGGTCTACGACCGCCTCGACGAGGCGTTCGGCAAACGGCGTGTGATGGGTGGCGTGGCGTACATCGCGACGACGCTTCTGCCGTCCGGCGAGATATTGCAACAAGGGCCGGGCGACAATGTCATCGTCGGCGCGAGGACCGTGGAGATGCGGGGGTTAGCCGAGCGCGTCTACCATCTGTTCGCGAAATCGAAGGGAACACGCACGCTCAGCGACAACATTGAACAGGCCCTTTGGAACAAGTGGATCGCGGTCGCATCGGCCGGCATCATGACGTGCCTGATGCGCGGGTCGGTCGGGCAGATCATGGCAACGCGAGACGGAGCGGCGCTTGCCCGGCTCGCAATGTCCGAATGCCGTGCTATCGCTGCCGCTGAAGGCTATGCGATTCCGGAGGCTGCGATTCGTCAGATGGAGGGGATGCTGCTGGCGCTCCAGTCGACGTGGATGTCATCGATGGCTCGCGACATCGCGTCGGGCGCGACGCGGCTGGAAGCCGACGCGATTGTGGGTGACCTGGTGACGCGCGCCGCAAAGCACGAGATCGAAGCCACGTTGACGCGTGCGGCGTATTGTCAGCTTCAGGTTTATGAGGCGGCGAAGCGAACAGGCTGAGGCGTGCGACTTAACGTGGATCGACGCGCAAACCCATCGGAACAACACAAGTGCAGTGATCTCTCGAATCGAGACTGCCCCGCCGGATCGGCCGGCCGGGGCATTCTGGCTAGAGCCCTTTGATTCCGATGCGCATCACACTGCGCTCGTCCCATCGACAGATCCGAGTCACCTATGCCCGGTCGCCTAAAACCGTGGCACGGGTGAATTCTTCGATGTTATCCAGCAGCGCGTCGAGCGCTTCGCCCGCCCGTTTCACTTCGCCGGCTGCAATTGCTTCGGCAACTTCCGCATGCAGACGCGCCATCGTCGGCAAGTCGGCGGCTTCCTTATAGTGGTAGTACCAGAAACGGCGTGATAGTCCGTGCATCAGGCGCATCGAGCCTTCAGCGAATTCGTTGCGCGCGGCGACCAGACACAACTCGTTGAACTCGCGGTCGGCGCGGACGAACTCCACGTCCTTGCCACTGCGCGCGGAAATCTTGAACTCCTTCGCCAGACGCGCGAAATGCTCACGCTGTTCCGCGCTGGCCTTCTTCGCGGCGCTCCTGGCGATGAGCCGCTCCACTTCACGTCGCGTCTCCAGCAGGCGCAGTTGCTTGCCCACATCCATCGGCGGCACCAACAACCCGCGCTGCGGCAGCACCACGATCAAATGCTCCCGTGCCAACCGCTGGATCGCCTCACGAATCGGCGTGCGGCCAAAGCCCGTCATTTCGCTCAACTGCAACTCCGACATGGTCGAACCCGGCGCCAGTCGAAGCGTCACTATCGCCTCTTCAATCCACTCGTATGCCATATCGACCATATGCCCACGCGGGATGGATTCCAACCGGGCATCCGGCACGATAGCTTCCGATTTTCCCTTCCGTTGCGTCGCTTTTTTTGTCGCCATTTGGTCAGAGTTCAAAGCAAATATTAATTGTATATCACTTGCTTCTGATGGCTTCCTGCGGCGCGTCCTGAGCTTCATAGCATAGCCCCCGGCACGCACGGAGCCGGGCCGGCTGTCGTCTGCCTTGCCCTGTACCTCGGGGCTTTCCCGATGTCGTCGTTACTTGGCTTATTGATCTGATATGCTATTACAAATCAACTAATATATTACTTGAGAGGAGAGGGCTTGCGATGGACATTCGGCGCGTAGGAAAGCCCGACGGCTTTCCGGTGGTTGCCCTGCACGGCATTCAGGGGACGAACGACTCCTGGACCCCGCTCGCCACGGCGCTTGGCGACGCGTTCCATTTCATCTTGCCCAACCTGCCCGGTCGCGGCGACGCGGGATATCCAGCCTCGCCTCAAGCCTGCAGCGCAGAAGCCTTCGCGCGACTCGCCAGCGCGGTCGTCGAGCAGGAAATTGGCTCCCGCCCCTACATGCTGGCCGGTTGGAGCATGGGCGTGTCCGTGATTCTCGAACTGATGACACATCTGGCGAATGGCACCGCGCGCCATCCGGCTCCGCTGGCCGTCATGCTGATGTCTGGCACCGCGCAATTGAACGAGGTGTCATGGTTCGAAGCGTCGGAGGACACCGCGCTTCTCGACGAAATCCGCCAGCGAGAGATCCGTCTCGGGCTCAAGCGCGCTGCGAACCCTCAAGTCGTCGCCTGGACTTGGCGTGCGCTCGAACCGGTTTCCCATCTCGCGCATCTTGCCCACGTCACCATGCCCGCCCTCATCGTTCATGGCAGCGCCGACGAGGACTGCCCCGTCGCTCATGCGTATCGCATGGGCGAGGGTATCCGTGACGCGACGCTTCACGTAATTCCCGGCGCCCGCCACTCCGTCCTGACGCAGAACACACAAGACGTCGGCAACGCCATGCGAGCCTTCATAACGCGAATAACGCAGCACGGCGCGATATCGCAACCACCGGTCAACCGAGAGGAAATTCATGAGGATTGATGACTGCATTCACTTCTGTGCGCCATCCCGGCTCATTATCGAAATGGGTTATCGCCACAAACTTCCCCAGCTTCTGCACGGGCTGGGTTATCAGCGGGGATTGCTCGTCACTGATAGCTTCTTCGTCGAGAAGACGCTTTGGGTCAGCGAATACGTAGCCGCGTGCAAGCGGCTCGGTGTTCACGTGGATGTCTACGCTGGCGGCCAAGCTGACCCCACCACCGACCTCTGCGACCGCGCGACAGCCGAACTGCGCATCGCGCTCGATGGCCAAACGCCGGACCATGTTGTCTCACTGGGTGGCGGCAGCAACATCGATCTGGCCAAGGCGTTGTGCGTAACGCTTCCTCTGGGGCGCCCAGTGCGCGACTTCAGTGCGGGCGTCACAAGTGACTCGCCGGTCATCGATCACATCTGCGTACCGACGACCGCAGGCACGGGCTCGGAGCTGACGCCCGGCGCGATCCTGTTCGACCCGGCGACCGGCATCAAGACCGCCCTGATGGACAACCGCCTGCGCCCGGTCATCGCGGCCGTCGACCCTGAACTCACGTTCACCTGTCCACCCAAGGTCACGGCGGAGTCCGGAATCGATGCCCTGACGCACGCGCTCGAATCGTTCATCACGCTCGACTCCGGCCAGTTCGACCGGAACGGCAGCGTCGACCCGGGCTACAGCGGCAGAAGCAGCCTCACCATGATCTTTGCTCGTGAGTCCATCCGGCTCGCTGCGGCGTATCTGCTGCGTTGCTACGAAAACGGCAATGATGTGGAGGCGCGCGTTGGCATGTGCTACGCGAGCGTCTATGCCGCAATTTCCTATGGCAGCGCGGGTCTCAACGCGGTTCACGGGATTGCCTACGGCGTGGCCGCCCTGACCCACAAGTCCCACGGCGCCACGAACGCAGTGGTTCTGCCGTACGCCATCGACGTGCTGCGCGAATCACGCCACACCGAATTGCTGGAAGTCGCCCGAGTGTTCGGGATCGACGCGGTCGATGACGTCCAGGCGGTGCGCGCGTTGCCGCACAGGCTGCGCGATCTCGTCGGCAAGCTGGACATCCCCACCGATCTCAATGCCTTTGGCATTCCTCGGACATCCCTGAAAGATTTGCTCACCGATTCACTCGGCGTGACTCGGTTGGCCAAAGCATTCCCCGTCGGGAATATCGAAGAAAGCTATGCGGAAATCATAGACAACGCGTGGCAAGGCGTTCTTCGAGACGAGAAGGCAGAGAGACTGACGGCAGCCTGATCGAATCGGGTCGATCCGATCCGATCGGTCGCTGCTGCCCCGCAAAGACACTCCCTATAATTCGACCGGCCCACCGGCCGCTTTGCGCCTCGATGTCTAATATGTTAGCTGATGATTAGCAGCATGCATTGGAGGAGACACAAGCATGAATATGCCTACCGCCGCGTCGCGGCTGGGTGTTGACGTCGTCGCTCGTCTTGAGCGACTACCGATGACCCGCTATCAACGAACCCTATTCTCGATCATTGCCACAGCGTGGTTCTTCGATTCGATGGATCTGGGGCTCATGACGTTCGTTCTCGGATCGATCAAGGCGGAATTTGGACTGTCCGCGTCGCAAACCGGGCTTCTCGCCAGTTCAAGCTTCCTCGGGATGTTCCTGGGTGCGGCGACGGCCGGCCTGCTGGCGGACAAGTTCGGGCGAAAGCCGGTGTTTCAGGTCAGCATGATTTTCTGGGGCGTCGGCAGTCTGATGTGCGGCTTCGCTCATAGCGTCGATTCGCTCATGCTGTATCGCGTGCTGCTCGGCTTCGGTATGGGGATGGAATTCCCGATCGGCCTTTCGATGGTTTCGGAGATCGTGCCGGCGAAAAGTCGCGGCAAGTATGTGGCTATTCTGGAAGGCTTCTGGCCGATCGGCTTCATCGCAGCGGGTGCCTTCTCGTACTTCATGCTGCCCGTGATCGGTTGGCGCGGCATCTTCATCGCGTTGGCAATTCCGGCCGCTTTCGTGTTCGTCATCCGACGCATGGTGCCGGAGTCGCCACGGTGGCTGGAAGACACCGGACGCATGAAAGAAGCGTCGGACGTGATGGACCACATCGAAGCCAAGGTAGAGAACGCCTACGGTCGCAAGCTTCCCGAGCCGAGCGTGACACCGGGTGCACCGCGCCTCCAGTCTGGCCGCAAGGCGCTTTTCACCGAGATATGGAGCGGCATCTATGCGAAGCGGACCGTCATGCTCTGGACCACCTGGTTCTTCGCGCTGCTCGGTTACTACGGACTGACCACATGGCTCGGAGCGCTGCTTCAGCAGGCTGGCTATGAGATCACCAAATCGGTGCTCTACACCGTCTACATCTCGCTCGCCGGCATTCCGGGGTTCCTCTTCTCCGCATGGTTGCTCGAGAAGTGGGGACGCAAACCGACCTGCGCATTGATGTTGCTTGGCAGTGCCGTTGCCGCCTATCTGTATGGCCAGGCGGCAGGCAGTAAAGCGCCCATCGAGCAGATCATTGCGGCGGGCCTCATGATGCAGTTCTTCCTCTTCGGCATGTGGTCCGTGTTGTACGCCTATACGCCGGAGCTTTATCCGACCCGCATGCGCGCTACCGGCTCCGGCTTCGCCTCCTCCATCGGACGCGTCGGGTCGCTCGCGGGACCCTTTGCCATCGGCGTGCTGCTTCCTACGTGGGGACAAACGGGCGTGTTCACCATGGGCGCCCTCTCCTTCGTCATTGCCGCACTGGCCGTGCTGTTGCTCGGCGTGGAAACGAAGGGCCGCTCGCTTGAGGACGTTTCGCATTAGTGTTGCGCGTCAGGGCCTTTTGACCGGCGGGAGCGAGGTTCCCGCCGGATGGACCTGCACCGGGCGACCGGCTGTGAGCGGTGCCAGCCGCTCTGCCTTATCGCGCCTGGGCACACGTCCCGATAGAAACCCACCG
The DNA here is from genome assembly GCA_031291335.1 of Pandoraea sp. Classification (GTDB taxonomy): domain Bacteria; phylum Pseudomonadota; class Gammaproteobacteria; order Burkholderiales; family Burkholderiaceae; genus Pandoraea. Next base: position 57,840 of record JARLJF010000060.1, read on the forward strand.
CTTCGATTGATCCCCCGAACCATGGACATAGCCGAGTTGACTTTTGTTCTCACACATCTAATATGTTAGTTGTGTATTTGTTAATTTTCACTTATTCGAATGCAGGAGACACGTCATGATCACAGAGCGCCAGTTGAAGTTCAGAGAGCAGTACAAGTCCGACATCAGCCCGATGTACAACGGTCTTTTGCATATCGTCGTGATGTACATCGTGGCGATCGGCGCGGTGTGCTACGCCGTCAGCCGGCTCGAGCATCCGACCTGGGAATGGCTCCTGATCATTCCGGTTTTCCTGGTCGGCAACTTCGTCGAGTGGTTCATGCATCGTTTCGTGATGCATCGTCGTGTGAATGTCTGGGGGCTGCGCGAGATTTACAACCGCCATACGCGTCAGCATCACCAGTACTTCACGGATCAGTTATCGACGATCGACACGATGCGCGAATTCCGGATCGTGTTCTTCCCGTGGCGCGTGCTGATCACGCTTGGCGTGGGTGGCGGTGTCTTCGGTTACTTGACGTCACTGATCCTGAACAGCAATGCGGGCTGGATGGTTTTTCTGACGATGGTCGGCCAGTACGTGATCTATGAGACCTTCCATTACTGCTGCCACTGTCATGAGAACTGGTTCGTGCGCAACATGCCGTTCGTCAATACTATTCGTCGTCATCACACGGCGCACCACAACATGGGGATCATGATGAAATACAACATGAACCTGACGTTCCCGATCGCCGATTGGTATATGGGAAGCAGCGACTTGCGCCGTGGTCTGCTCGGCCATCTGTTCAACGGCTACAGCGAGAAGCACATCAAGGCCGAACTCAAGCCCATCATCGCGAAGTTCAAGGACGACCACTCTCAGGTCACGCTCGACGGCCCCATTCTCACCGATGAAGAGCGCAGGGTGATGACTGCCATATGAGCGTCGTCGCTTAGAACCGCGGTGCTTTTGTGGAAGAAAAAAAAAGCGGGCTCCATTTCTGGGCCCGCTTCGATATTGGTGTCACCGGCGAGACTAAAACCCGTTGCCTGAAGATTTCTCCGGCGTACGTACGACCTGATACATCGGTCCCTAGAAGATCCAGTTGAGCCTGACCGAGCCCGATTGATTCAGATAGCCGCGACGGCCTTCAGCATCGTAGCGTATCGAGACTTTAACGCTCTGGCTGGGACGATAGGTATAACCAACACCCGCCTTGGCGATCCAGGCGCCGTGATCGATGCCCGAGGCTACGAAACTCTGGCCTGGCTCGCCGGCATAGGACGCCACCAGATTTCCCTTGTCGTTGATCAGGTCGTATCCCACGCCAACGCTGGCCTCGATAAGCGATTTCTCGGAAAACGCGTGAATGAATCGGTTGTCCACACCCAGCACCAAGGCCTCGGTTTTCTTGGCATCGACATTCAGGTTGAGCGAGTCGGCACCCGTTTCCGTATAGGCCTGACTCCTCATGTGTGTATAGTCAATCCGCAGCGCCGGTATCCATGTATTTGCCGCGCTCAGCGTAATGGCCTTGGACAGGCTGCTCCCTGCATGAGCACTCCAGGCATCGTAGCTCCCGCTGGCCGACCGGTTCAGATTGCCGAAGCTGATCGTCCGATTGCTGCGGTTGTTGTTCCAGCCGCCATCGACCTGGAATCCAAGGGTTATGCCACCGATCGTTCGGCTGCCGTAGAGGGCGAGCAAGTTGGTATCGATCGAGGCCGTGTTGTCGGCACCGGACAAAGCGGTGTTGCCGCTGACGCGCGTGTTGGCGTAGGCATAGCCAACCCCCAGACGCAGATCGTCCCAATCACGCTCCACGCCCGCGGCCACCCCCCAGGTATTGGCTGAGAAACCGGAGGCACCGTCTTGGTCACTCTGGCTGGCGTGCGAGCCGAACGGCTTGACCCAGGCTTGTCCCGTCATCGCACCATCGCCGCTCGATACACCTGAGGAGCCTGACGCCAGACGGCCGGCAAGAACATGGTTGATTGAAGACAAGGTGCTCATGGTGGCTTGAGCGCCGAAATTTTGCGGCAGCGTTTGTTCGACCGCATTGGCGACACTTCGTTGATCGGGCAATTTGCCAAGCGCGGTGACAACGTTGGCCATATCTCCGGTCGGAGCGCCGCCGACCCAGATGTCGAGAACGCGAGCGGCCCCAAAGGCGGCGTTTCGGGAGAAGGCGTTGACGGCATCGAAGACACCCGTGCTGGTGACGTCCCCGCTGCTGCCGCTACTGCCGCTGCTGTTGCCGCTGTTAATGCTGCTGATCTTTAGGTCGACCGAATTGCCGTTCAGCACGGCGCTGAAATTAAACAGCGCCGAATTGCCGGTGACATTGAACGTACTGGCGTTGAGGGTGCCGGCGGAAACGACGCCAGTCAGGGTCTGGCCATTGGCGAGCGAATTGACGCCGGCCACATTGACCGCCAGATTGGCGCCCGCATTGAAGGTGGCGGTATTGGCAACACTCAGCTTGCCGTAGTTTGACGTACTGGCAGCACCGACGGTCAGGGTCTGATTGCGGCTCTGGGTGTAGTTGTCCAGCACCAGCGTGCCGGCCGAGACAGTGGTGTTGCCGCCCCAAGTATTGCTACCAGCGATGGACAAGGTGCCACTGCCTTGCTTGGTGATGCCACCACTCCCGGCGAAGACGCCGGCCGTGGTGATGCCGACAGAATAGCCTTGCGTATCGATGAATGCACCGCCATTGCCAACGGAGACATCGCGCGCGGAGAAACCTTGCAGGAATTGGGGCTGATTGCCACTGGCGCGCAGAACGCCTCCGTCGAAGGTAAGAACCCCCTGAGGGCTCGCCTTCTGGATATAACCTGCTTGAAGCACACCACTGGAATTGACATTGACCGTGCCATTGCCACTGCCGTTATATCCCAGATACACAGCGTTGGCGCTGACGCTGCCGCTATTCTGGACGGTCAGCACACCTGTACCGGCACCCACGAGATCACTACCGACAGCAAGGCCATTGCCATTGCCAACGGCATTGCTATTGCCACTGACCGTTAAGCTCGAGCCGGCGCCGTCTACGGTGACAGTGCCGTTTCCACCTTGCACGCCAAGTAAAAATATCGAAGTGGAGAGCGAGGCACCATGCGTGATACTGAGCGTTCCGGTACCCGTTGCCCCCACAAACATCAGCACCGATGTCGTCCAGCTTGAACCCGCGCCATCAATGCTAACGTAGCCGTTACCGCCATTGTCACCGACGGTGCCACCCACGCTGGTAACGACGCCGCCATTAAGGACGTTCAGGCGGCCGGTCCCTGCATTACCGATGCCGATCGATGCATTGCTGACAGCCCAACTTGCGCCGGCGCCATTGACGGTCACTGTGACCGGAGAACCGGGCCAACCGAGCGACGTAGCTGTTGTCCATGTCGTGCCGACATTGGTGCCATCGACAACGACCGACTGCGCTCGTGCGGAAGGTGCCAGTGCGAGACCCAGGATCAACGCAACGGCCGCTCCGGGCGTCTTTGCAGCGGTATTTTTTTGCTTGCCCTGCCCCCGCGTCAACGGCAGTCCGACAGGCCATGTGGCCAGGTAGTGACGAAACACGGTGCGACAACTCTGCTTCATTGTCTGCCTCATTGATCTTATATTCCACGCAAAACCGAACCGCCTGAACCTGCCGGTCCGGCCGCTTGCGTAGTGTTCGAGCTCTAAACGTTCGTGGGCGCTGACCGGTCTCGCGTGCCAGGTATCGTGGCGCGACTGCCGGATATTCAGGGAAGGGTAAGCGTAAGCAGCACCGAAAGATTATTCTGAGGCCGCATGGTGCCACTCATTGGTGTTGCAGATATGACGGCATGGGATTCCCCGCCCATCCCGCATTTGGCTTCCTGCCGCCCCGGTGGCTTCCTTGAAGAGGTCGACCCGCCCGATCTTTCGGATGACGACCTTCCTGGTACCTAAGGGCGACTCGGCGATGGTTGCCATTTACCGGCTCTCGAAAGCGCACGGTATCGGAAATGTACTTTCAGGCGCCCACAAAAGCAAACGGGTCACGTGAAAATCACGTGACCCGTTGTTTTGTTTGGTGCCGGCTGCAGGACTCGAACCCGCCA
>JARLJF010000061.1 GCA_031291335.1 Pandoraea sp.
CAGCAGAACAATCACCACGGCGAGTATCAATCCCACCGCCCCGCTCGGCGCATATCCCCAACCCGAGTTGTATGACCAGGCCGGGAACGCTCCAACCAATAGAAGCGCCAAAACAATCAGCACCACAAATCCTAAAGACATGATTCACTCCCTGCGTCGGTGAGGTGAAGAATTCTTCACCCTCCCCGGAAGGTAGTCCGCCGGGCGGCGCCATGTCGGTTCGGTGGCGTACGCAGACTGCTCACATAAGTCGTTCGGTATCAAAAATACCTCGCATCCCACCGTAATTTGGGGTCGAAGCGACCCGTTTCTGTTCGGTAGTGGACAGAACTACCCGGCAAACGCTTCTAGTGTCGAGTGAACGATGTCATACGTATCGTCCAACCCTCACTCACCGACCCTACGGAGCAAACCATGCAACTTGGCATGATTGGATTAGGACGCATGGGGGCCGATCTGGCGCGCCGCCTGATGCGCCACGGTCACCAGTGTGTCGTACACGATGTTCAGCCGACGACGATCGATGCGTTGCAGCAAGAGGGAGCGTTAGGGGCTGCGTCGCTCGACGAGATGATGTCCCTCCTGAAAGCGCCCAGAATCCTCTGGCTGATGGTCCCGGCAAGCGCCGTCGAAGCGGCGCTCGCGGATCTCGCACCTCGGTTGGCGCCCGGCGATATCGTCATCGACGGCGGCAACTCCTACTACCGCGACGATATGCGGCGTAGTGCCGAACTGGGTGCCAAGGGCATTCATTTCATCGATGTCGGCACCAGCGGAGGGATTGCGGGTCTTGCGCGCGGGTACTGCCTGATGATCGGGGGCGAAGAGGATGTGGTGGTCTACCTCGAACCGCTCTTTGCTGCCCTCGCGCCCGGTGCAGACACCATCGCGGCGCCAAAACCCGCCGAATTCGGCGGCAAGATGGATCTCAACGCGCCGACCGCGGAGTCCGGCTATCTGTATTGCGGACTGCATGGTGCCGGCCATTTCGTGAAGATGATCCACAACGGCATCGAGTACGGAATGATGGCCGCCTACGCAGAGGGGCTGAACATCCTCAAATACGCCAATATCGGCACACAGAAACACGAAGCCAATGCCGAAGTCACCCCCTTGCGACATCCCGAGTATTACCAGTACACGTTCAATCTGGCCGATATTGCTGAAGTCTGGCGACACGGCAGTGTGATCGATTCCTGGTTGCTTGGCCACGTGGCCGAAGTCTTGCGCGGCGACCCGACGCTGGCGCAGTTTGCCGGCCACGTTTCGGATTCGGGAGAAGGTCGTTGGTCCGTGGAGGCTGCGATCGACGAAGCCGTGCCTGCGCCTGTGCTGAGTGCTGCACTCTATGCGCGTTTCAGCTCCCGAGGGCAATCCGTTTTCGCCGATCAACTTCTGTCAGCCATGCGCTACGCGTTTGGCGGCCACCTGGACGTTGCGGCGCCGACGACACCTCACGACGCGTAAGCGGCACATGGGCAGCGAAGCGCCAAGGGACCTCTCCGTTACCGAATGAGGCAAATGATGAAGGTGCAACATGACGTCGTTTTCATGCTGGACGTCGACAATACCCTGCTCGACAACGATCGCTTCCTGGTGGCACTGAAGCAGCACCTGACGGAGCAGTTCGACGACAGTCTGCGCGATCACTTCTTCTCGATCCTCGAGTCGCTGCGGGTACATCTCGGCTATATCGATTACCTCAGCGCACTGCAGTGCTTCCGCTTTGCCGATATCCACGATCCGCGAATGTTGCTCGTGTCCGCGTACCTGCTGGACTATCCGTTCGCAACGCTGTTGTACCCCGACGCGCTTGCGGTCATCGCCCATCTGGCGCGCCGGGGGACGACCGTCATCGTCTCCGACGGCGACGCCGTGTTTCAGCCACGCAAGATTCAGCGCTCAGGCTTATGGGACGCCGTTCAGGGCCGAGTCCTCATCTATGTCCACAAAGAGCGCATGATCGACGCCATCGAAACGGACTTTCCGGCACGTCGCTACGTGATGGTGGACGACAAGCTTCGCTTGCTGTCGATCATGAAAGAGGCCTGGGGGGAGCGCCTGACGACGGTGTTTCCTCGCCAGGGACACTATGCGCTCGACGACGCCGCCGTGCGCCAGTATCAAGCCCCCGACATCACACTTGAGCGCATCGGCGATCTTCTTCATCAGGCATTCACACCACCGGAGGCCCGATCCGCACCCGTTTTCGTCAGTCAGAGGGCATAGCAGCCAACCGTTGCACTATTCGATGGAGTTGTCAGTGATGCAGTCAGACGATCTTGATCAGTTGTGCATCAACACCCTGCGCACCTTGTCGATCGACGCGGTGCAGAAGGCGCAGTCCGGGCACCCCGGCACGCCGATGGATGCCGCGCCCACGACATATTGCTTGTGGCAACGGTTTCTGCGGTACGACCCGGAGCATCCGCACTGGCCTGGACGGGATCGTTTCGTCTTGTCCAACGGACATGCCTGTGCGCTGCTTTACAGCTTGCTGTACGTGTGCGGCGTCAAGTCCGATGACGGGACCGATAACGGAACAGACGAGTTGGCCGTGTCGATGGACGATCTGAAATCATTCCGTCAGGCCGGAAGCCGGTGCACCGGGCACCCCGAGTACGGATGGACGACGGGCGTGGAGACGACCACCGGTCCGCTCGGCCAAGGCATTGCGACGAGCGTGGGCATGGCCGTGGCGCGGCAGTGGTTGAGCGCCAATTACGATCGTCCGGGCTTTCCGCTATTCCAGTACAACGTCTACGCACTTTGTGGCGATGGCGACATGATGGAGGGGCTCGGCGCTGAGGCGGCGTCGCTCGCCGGTCATCTCAAGCTGGCCAATCTGTGCTGGATTTACGACGACAATCACATCACGATCGAGGGCGCCACCCGCCTCGCGTTCACCGAGGATGTGGGCGCACGTTTTGCCGCTTATGGCTGGCACATCGAACGCGTGAGCGATGCCAATGATCTGACGCAGTTGACCCGTGCCTATCAGGGCTTCCTCGACACCCGCGACGCCCCGACCCTCATCATCGTGCAAAGCCACATCGGCTATGGCGCGCCACATCGGCAAGATACGCGCGAGGCCCACGGCGAACCGCTTGGCGTAGCCGAGGTACGTCTTGCCAAAGAGTTCTTCGGCAGTGATCCCGACAAGCAATTCGATGTACCCGATGGCGTAACGGCGCACTTGCACGAAGGCTTCGGCCGACGCGGGCGCGACGCCCATACCCGTTGGCTCGAGCTTTTTGCGGAGTACCGTGCCCAATATCCCGATCTGGCCGAAGCGCTGGAGCACATGCAGGCGCGTGAGTTGCCTGCCGAGTGGGATACCGCGTTGCCCGAATTCGCGCCCGCCACAGCCGGTGTTTCGACCCGAGCCGCGTCGGGTCAGGTCCTCAATGCCCTCGCCGCCCGGGTCCCTTGGCTGCTGGGCGGCGCGGCCGACCTGTCGCCATCGACGCTGACTCGCCTCACGTTCGATCTTGCCGGTGACTTTCAAAGCCCCGATGCTGACGCCGGCGGTGACTACCGAGGCCGGAACTTTCACTTTGGCGTGCGCGAACATGCCATGTGCGCGATGGCCAGCGGCATGAGCCTGTCGTCGCTACGGCCGTTCGTTGCCAGCTTCCTGATCTTCACCGATTATTGCCGCGCGGCACTTCGGCTGGGCGCGATGATGGAGTTGCCGCTCATCACGCTCTGGACGCATGATTCCATCAGCCTCGGCGAAGACGGGCCGACGCATCAGCCGGTCGAACAACTGGCATCGCTGCGCGCCATGCCGGGCATGACCGTACTGCGTCCGGCAGATGCCGGTGAGGTGGTCGAGGCGTGGCGCGTCATCATGAGACTCAAACGCGGCCCGGTCTGCATGCTCCTGACGCGTCAGGCGGTGCCCATTCTCGACCGAAGCCGTTACGGTAGTGCCGCAGGCGTCGCACGCGGTGCCTACGTCCTGATCGATGCCTGTGAGGAAATGGACGTCGAAGACGGGACACCGGATGTCTTGTTGCTGGCTACCGGCAGCGAAGTGGGGTTGTGCGCCGCTGCCTACGATGAACTGAAGCGCGAGGGCATTTTCGCTCGGGTCATCAGCATGCCCTCGTGGGAAATATTCGAAAGCCAGTCGTTGGCCTATCGAGATCACATTCTGCCGCCCTCGGTCGTCGCGCGGGTGGCCGTCGAAGAAGCGTCCGCCTTCGGGTGGGAGCGCTATACCGGGCACGAAGGCGCCATTCTCGGGTTGCACACGTTCGGCATGTCGGCACCGCGCGAAGCGCTGGCGCGTCATTTCGGCTTCGACGTGGCACATATCGTCACGGCGGCCAAGGCGCAACTCATGCGCCACGGCGCCAAGCCGCGCGGGAAAACACCATGAGCGAACCCCAGCAACAAACGCCGGGTACCCCGTCGGTTAGTCCCTATGCCGGAAAACGTCTGTCGCCGGACATGCTGGTCAATGTCTCGCGACTGGTGACAGCGTACTACTGCAACACACCCGACCCGGACGTTGCGGCGCAGCGGGTCGCGTTCGGCACCTCAGGCCATCGGGGTTCGTCGTTTCTGACAACGTTCAACGAAGCCCACATTCTCGCCATCTGCCAGGCCATCTGCCGGTACCGCCAACGGCATGGCATTGCCGGTCCGATATTCATCGGCATCGACACGCACGCCTTGTCAGAGCCGGCCTTCGCAACGGCAATGAAGGTTTTCTCAGGCAACGGCCTCGACGTGATGATCTCGGCGGGCGGCGAATACACGCCAACGCCTGCGGTATCGCATGCCATTCTCACGTACAACCGGGGCCGCACGACAGGGTTCGCCGACGGCGTCGTCATTACGCCATCGCACAACCCTCCCGACAACGGTGGCATCAAGTACAACCCGCCGCATGGTGGCCCGGCAGAGTCTGCTGTGACCGAATGGATCGAAACGCAAGCCAACGAGTTGCTGCGTAGTGGACTCGGGACGATGCCGCGGATCAGCATCGAGCAAGCCATGCGGGCCTCCACGACGCATCCCTACGACTTCCTGAATACCTATGTCGACGACCTGCGCAACGTCATCGATATGGACTTGCTGCGTGACTCGCGTATTCACATGGGAGTCGACCCGCTGGGCGGTGCTGGCGTGCATTATTGGCCGGCGATTGCCGATCGGTATCAACTCAATCTGACGATAACCCGCACGACCGTGGATCCGACATTCGGCTTCATGACCGCCGATTGGGACGGTCGCATCCGCATGGACCCCTCCTCGGCTTTTGCCATGCAGGGGCTGATCGCGCAGAAGGACGCGTTCGACGTCGCCTTCGCCTGCGACACCGATCACGATCGGCACGGTATCGTGACGCCGGGCGCGGGCCTGCTTCCGCCCAATCATTACTTCGCCGTCACCGTCGAGTATCTGCTGGAGCATCGCCCCGACTGGCGACCCGATGCGGCCATTGGCAAGACCGTGGTCGGCAGTCAGTTGATCGATCGCCTTGCGTCGAAGCTCGGCCGGCGTCTTTACGAGGTGCCCGTCGGATTCAAATGGTTCGCCGCCGGACTGCTCGACGGCTCATTGGCGGTGGCCGGCGAAGAAAGTGCGGGGACGTGTTTCCTGCGGCGTGATGGCACGGTGTGGACCACCGACAAGGACGGCCTGGTTCCCGCGCTGCTGGCCGGTGAGATGATGGCGCGCACTGGCCAGGACCCCGGCGCGCTGTACCAGACACTGACGCACGCCTTGGGCTCACCGGTCGAAGCGCGGCGCGAAGCGAGCGCAACGCCAGCACAGCAGGCTGCGCTCGCTGCACTAACGGCTGACAAGGTGCGCTCGAAGCGGCTCGCCGGAGAGCCGATCAACGCGATTTTGACGCAGGCGCCCGGTAACGACGCGCCGATCGGCGGGTTGAAAGTCGTGACCGATCATGGTTGGTTCGCTGCCCGTCCGTCAGGGACCGAACCGATCTACAAGATATACGGCGAGAGTTTTCAGGGAGAGCACCACTTGCAGCAGTTGCTGGGCGAAGCGCAAGCCATCGTCGACGAAGCGCTGCGCGACGCAGTGGCGACGCCGGTCACAACGAGCCGCCCTGAAAGCCCGCCTGAAGCAGGCCCTTCGTGATGTAAGGGCAGTGACGCATCAACTTCCACGGAAAGCCGCTCAGATGATTCTCGATCATGAGCACGATCGGACCCTGATTGAGACCGTAGTGCCACGGTGAGGTCCACCCGCCGACGCTTCCGCGCGGGTCCGGGTAGGTCATGTTGAATGTCGATTTGAAGCCATACGGATTGGATTTCGTCAGTTTGGCGCCGTGCAGGAAATGCTCCATTACCGGCAGCACAATCTCGGGCGCGAAGGGCAGCGACGCGACAACGGCCCACGGCGCAAGCGTCCCGTCGTCAGGGCCGAACGGCACTCCCCGTCCGAGGTAATCGTAGAACTTGCGGTTCACGCCATCGATCTTGACGAGGGCTGGGCCGGGACCGTCGCTCGCAGTAATCCCCCAGCAGCATTCCCCATAGCCGTCGTATTGCAGCGGATTGACGATGCCGTATTGACGCTGCACATACGTGGCGCGGCGGCTGTTCTCGAAGTAGTCCATGTTCCATGCACGCATGGCGGCGTCCTGCACGCCTCGAAAGTCGATCCAGATGTGGGACAGTTGGTGAGTAAATAGCGGCCCGGCGTAAAGATAATCGAAACCGTAGCAGTGCTTCCATTCATAGGTCGAGGCCCAGGCCGTGTAGCTGCTCGGCGGTAGCGGATGGGTCGGCGAAGCCAGACCCAGGATGTAGAGCAGCAACGCCTCGTCGTAGCCCTCCCAGCGGTACGGGATGAAACCATTTTCCGGACGCCACCCATGACTGAGCGTCTCTCCCCCGTTCTGAAACCAGGTCCAGTCAGCGCGCTGGTATAGCGCCTCGGCTAACTCCCGGATGGCTTTCTCGTCGTCCGTCTGGCCGTCGAAATAGACACCCGCCGTGAGCATGCCCGCCAGCAGGAAGGTCGTGTCGACGGTGGAGAGTTCGCATTGCCAGACGCGTCGCCCGGAACGCATGTCGAGAAAGTGATAGTAGAAACCGTGATACCCCGTGGCGTCGGGTTCCGGTCCCTGAGGACTGTTCCAGAAGAACTTCAGGGTCTTGAGGGTTCGCTCCACGGCTGCCGCACGCGACATCAGCCCGCGCTCGACGCCGACCGGATAGCAGGCCAATGCCAGCCCCGTGGCCGCAATGCTGGCGGGCCAGCCGGGCTGTGTCTTGTCGATCACCAGCCCGGTCACGTCGTCCGACTCGTGCAGAAAATAGCCGAAAGTCTCGGCCTGAAGCGACAACAGGTCGCCTTCCATGGTCAAGGACATGTTTGTCGCCTTCGGCTTGTCGAATCACTCACGCGTTAGCGAAACTGGAGGGGCAGAAAAAGGCTGATGCCCGGCGATGCCTGCGGTGCGTACACCACAGGCGGAGGTCCATATGCGTAGCCGTCACGGTATCCATCGTGGTGACGCGAATCATCGCGCCGGTACGTATCGTGCCGGACGTCATGCCTCACATTCTGGTGAGCGTTGTGATTATCGTGATGGTCCGGCTCCGCACCCGCGGCCCACGGCGCAAACGCACACAGGATCGCCAGCGTAAAACCAAGCGTTACCCCGACGGCCGTCGTGCCATGTCTTCGTGTGATTGAGGATTTCATCATTGACTCCTGTGTGCTCAGCTCTTGCGACCCATGTGATGACCTTCGTTACGGAAGATCAGGTCGGCATTGTGTTTCTGCACGTCGGACATGCTGTTGTACAGGGACTCGAACGCAGGCGTCAGCTTCTTGATGCCGTCCGCATGCGCCTCGGCAATCTGCCCGTACGAATGCAGGTCGTCAGTGGCGCTCATATGGCTCGCGCCGTCATTGCGTGCATGCAGTAACGCCTGCATCGTGTTGGCGTTGTCCCGCATGATCTGCGCAACGGGTGTCCACAGAGACTCTTGCGCCGACGTGATCTGCAGGCGCGTATGCAGACTGCTGATGCGCGTTTCGATCGGCGTACGCGCCGCCGTCTTCATGGCATGGGCGCCTGCGGGGCTATCCATGGCCGGGGCGGCACCTGATGGCGCGCACATGACGGTGAAGCCGGCAACGATCAAGACTTCAAGTACGTGCACGACGTGAAGTTGCGTCGAAGTATTCGAGAGTTTCATAGTCTTTCTCACAGATGGGTCGGCGACAATTTGCGCGGTCAGCTCGTGAATAACAGCTCTCACGCGCGATAGGCCAATCAGTTATCCGCCCGCAACACTGAGGCGTCTGTTCGCTGCCGGACCATCCGCCGCTTTCACTCTGCTTTGCGACCCGCTTCCCTCGCGCTTCCCTCCCGCTTCCCCCCGCATCAACGACTGTTCGCTATCGGACAGACGTAGCGGACCCCCTCCCCTAACCTCTACAACATGCTGCCGACGAATTGGGTGCAAGCGGCAGTTACGGCCCTTGAGTGGGCATGTTCGTCAGCCTGGACGGCTGGCATGGCAGCGTCGCGACGACGATAGGGAGAGGCTCATGTTCACGTGCAGAACCTGCGGCGAGGTGAGCGACTTTCCGGAGATGAGCCCGGAAGTCAACGATCTCGGCTTCTACTTCGATTGCCCCGACTGCGGTGCGAGAAACAAGCTTGTCAACGTGGCTACACCTGGCGAGACGGCAGCGCTGGTACAGCTTTGCGACGAGTAAAGCGCCCTACTGAAAGGTCTGGTGAACTGAGTGGAGAACGCAATATGAACTACGAAGATCGCGATACGTACGGAATGTACAAGACACGCGGTGTGACGAGCCCGGGCCCGAACACCGCGCAAGGGCCCGGCCCCAGCTTGATGGGGGCAGACACGCTCGTTGGCAACAGCGTGTGCAACGAGCACGGCGAAGCCTTGGGCGACATCAAGGAAATCATGCTCGACGTTCACGCCGGTCGAGTCAGTTACGCCGTACTGTCGTTTGGCGGCTTCCTCGGAATGGGGAAAAAGCTGTTTGCGGTGCCCTGGCAGGCACTCAAACTCGATACGGAGAACAAGTGCTTTGTTCTCGATGTAGACAAGGAACGACTCGAAGCCGCACCGGGATTTGACCCGGACCACTGGCCGGATATGGCGGATCAGGCCAGGGTCGAAGAGATCGACGACTATTACCGTCCGTCCGACCGGGCGTAGGGCGATCATCGCGGCTTATCTCAACGGATAGGCACCCGACGTCAAATTGAGGGCTGGGATCATGAAATATGCAAAGCTGATTGCCGCTGCCTTGGCAATATTCGCCTTCGGCGCGTGTACCGGACCTGCCGGACCGCAAGGGGCAACGGGTAACACAGGAAATACTGGCTACACCGGTGACACCGGCGCGACAGGTATGCAGGGTGACATGGGGCCGAGAGGCACGAATTCACCCGGCACAGTGGTGGTGGTTCCTGCGCAGTAACTTGGCCGGCGCATCACAAATCGAGCCCCCAAATGGGGGCTCGATGCATTCGGTTCGGTAGCGGACTGACACGGGGAGTACATACGCGCATGCTGAATTTCTCAGCCATGCGGCTGAGCACGATCCTGTGTGTGAGAGCGGTCGTGTCCGGTTTGCCTCACGTACGTCATGTCGGCGTCCGGTCCAGGCCACCGTGGTCATACGGAGATCGCCATGACTGCCCTAATTCCCGTTGTTCCCATCGTTGCCGGACGGATCGCCATCGATGCGCTACCGGCAGCGCCCAAGCCCAGGAAATATCTGCTGACCATGGTTCGCGCGCGTCACCCCGCCTGGCGCGGTGCGCTGGTGGGCGGTTTGGCGATGGCGCTTGGCCTCGCGCTCGTGCCCGCCAAGGCGGCCGATAGCAGCATGACGTCTGACGCCAAGGCCGACATGCATCACTCGGAACGTGTCATGTCGGACAGTTGGATTACTACCAAGGTGAAGTCCGAGCTCTTGGCAAACAGCATCGGCGATGGCACGAGCGTCTCGGTCAAGACCACCCACGGCGTGGTCGCGCTGAGCGGGATGCTCGACAGTCGCGACGCCGTCAACAATGCGAAACGCATTGCAGGCCATGTACAGGGCGTCAAGCGTGTAGATAGCTCGAGGTTGACCGTCGGCGCGCGATAACTCACACACAACGGCGACATCGCAATCGCGCGATATGTCCCGATGAAAGTGAGGATATCGCGATGACTTATGCGGTGCTCCTGATTGTCGCAATGGCCTTCATTCTGCTTCTGTCATAACAGCACGATGTAGCTTTCGAGGGGACCTTGTGTCCCCGCCTTTCAACCGATTGAACCCGTGCATTCGTCAGCATCACCTCACGAATCAGGAGGCTCACCATGGGGTCATTCGCATGGATCAGCCGGGGCGTAGCCCGTCTTCTCGGACGTCAGCGAACACGTAGCGACAATACTGCGCAACGACCAGACGCCACCTTGACCGTGCCAGCGCACAGCCCTGAAACCACCAATGTGCCCGCTGCCGAGCCGTCCTCCCCGCGCATGCCGGTCGACGCGCGCGGTCTCGCGCTAGGTATTCTGGCCACGCTCGCGATCCTGTTCGCGCTGGAATGGGCACAGCGATTTGTCGTGCCGGTGCTACTCGCAATTCTGCTCGCTTACACCCTGAATCCCCTCGTCGTATGGTTGACTCGAATCAGGATCAGACGTTCGATCGGCGCGATCCTCGTCATGCTCGCGGGCGTTGGCGTGTGCGTGTCCGGCAGCTACCCGTTGCGCGATCAGATCGACAGAGTGGTCGAGCAATTGCCGGCCGCCACGCGCACATTTTCGA
>JARLJF010000062.1 GCA_031291335.1 Pandoraea sp.
GTCTCGCGCAGGAAGGTGCGCGCGTCGTGGTGGAAGACCGGCTGGATAACGCGATGGCCGAGCAGACGCTCGACGCCGTTCGCGCCGCCGGTAGCGACGGCTGTGTGATCGCGGGAGACGTCGGCAACGCCGCTGACGACCACGCCGTCATCACGCAAGCCGTTAAAGCAATGGGACGCCTCGACGTGCTGGTCAATAACGCCGGTGTCGAGCGTCGTGCCTCGTTTCTCGACGTGACGGAAGCGGACTACGATCTGGTGATGAACGTGAATCTGAAAGGGGCCTTCTTCCTCACGCAGGCGTTCGTGCAACATCTCCAGCAGACGAAACGCGGCGGACGTATCGTCAATGTCAGCTCGGTTCACGAGGAACTGCCGTTTCCCCACTTCACCAGCTATTGCGCCAGCAAGGGCGGCATGAAGATGATGATGCGCAACCTCGCCATCGAACTCGCCCCGCTCGGCATCACGGTCAACAATGTGGCCCCCGGTGCCGTCGGCACACCCATCAATCAGCAACTCCTCGCGAACAAGGCTCAGCTCGAAGCGCTCATCGCCAATATTCCCCTCGGTCGCCTCGCCGACCCGAGCGAAGTCGCCAACGCTGTGCTATTTCTCGCCTCGCCCGAAGCCAGTTATGTCACCGGAACTACGCTGTTTGTCGACGGTGGCCTGCTCTGGAATTACTCGGAGCAATGACGATGACGGAAACCGCCCAACGCACGCTCGCCCTCGGCGGCATGACGCCAGACGTCTCGCATTCGTCGCCATCGGATGTGCTCACGCCCGCAGACCGCTATCAGGAGCTGTTCGTCGCTGTGCAGACGCAACGCATCTTTCCCGACAGCAAGACGTTTGTGGACTGCGTGCCCGCGCTCGCCCCGGAAGAAATCCTGCGCCGCTACCGCGAAGATGCCGCCAAACCCGGCTTCGATCTCTCGCGCTTCGTAGCCGAACACTTCACGCACGAAATCACGCCCGCCAGTCACTATGTATCCGACCCCGGGCAGGGGCTCGTCGAACATATCGACGGCCTCTGGGAAGTGCTGACACGGTCCCCCGAGGCGCACCCGGCCTATAGCTCTTTGCTTCCGATTCCGCAGCCATATGTCGTGCCGGGCGGACGCTTCCACGAGCTTTATTACTGGGACTCGTATTTCACGATGCTGGGCCTCGCCCGCAGTCGCCGCCATGATCTGCTCGTGAGCATGGCCGATAACTTTTCGTTTCTGATCGACACGTACGGCCACGTTCCGAACGGCAACCGCACGTACTATCTGAGCCGCTCGCAGCCGCCGATGTACGGACTGATGGTGGAACTGTTCGAGTCGCACGGCGTGGCGCACGCGTTGCGGTATCTGCCGCATCTGCGCCGCGAGTACGACTATTGGATGGACGGCGAGGCATCGCTCGCCCCCGGCGACGCCCATCGTCACCTCGTGCGCATGCCCGATGGCTCGCTGCTCAACCGCTACTGGGATGAGCGCGATACCCCGCGTGAGGAAGGCTATCTGGAGGATGTGAGCACCGCGCTCAACGCGCCGCACCGACCGGCCGGTGAGGTCTATCGTGATCTTCGCGCCGGTGCCGCCTCTGGCTGGGACTTCAGCTCTCGCTGGCTGGACGACGTCAACGATCTCTCGTCGATTCGTACGACGGCCATCGTGCCCGTCGACCTGAATAGCTTCCTCTACGCCACAGAACTTCAGATCTCGCGGCTGAGCGATAGCGCCGGCGATGCGCAAGCGGCGCACGCGTTCGCCGCACGTGCGCAGGCTCGCCGTGAAGCAATGACGCGCTATCTCTGGAGTGACCGTGAGGGCGCCTTTCTCGACTACGACTGGCAGCGTGGCGAGCCGCGCTCGCAGTTGTCGGCCGCGCTGGCCACGCCGCTCTTCGTCGGGCTGGCATCGCCCGAGCAGGCAAGCCGCTCGGCAAAGACGATGGCCGAGCGCCTCGTCGCCGCCGGCGGGTTGCGCACGACTCAGGCGTCGAGCCTTCAGCAATGGGACCCGCCCAACGGCTGGGCCCCGCTGCAATGGATCGCCATCCATGGGCTTCGCAAATACGGCGAGGGCAGGCTCGCGAACGATATTGCCCATCGCTGGCTCGCCACCGTCAGCGCGCTCTACGCCCGTGAAAGCAAGCTGGTGGAGAAGTACTCGCTCCATACGAGCGATGCGATGGGGGCTAGCGGCGGGGGAGGCGGGGAGTACCCGCTGCAGGATGGCTTCGGCTGGACCAATGGTGTAGTGCGCCGCCTCCTCGGCGATCACCCGGAACACCACGCCCATCAGGTGACGGCGCAAGGCCGTCCGTCCGGGCGCTCGCTCAGGTAGTCGCGGCGCTGCGACAGGCGCGGAGCTGTCCCGGCGCACGAGGCTGGGGGCGTGAGGGGAAATTTGGCGTCGTACAATGCGCCTTACGTACCCCCGCATTCCCAGTGAGGCCTCATGAAGCATTCGGCGCATGCCGTAACCGACGCCGCCGTCGCCATCATCCGCGAGCGCATTGAACGTCAGGTCTACCCGGCCGGCGCCATGCTCCCGTCGCAGCGCCAGCTCGCCGAAGAGCTGGCCATCAGCCGTGCCTCGCTGCGCGAAGCCCTGTCGACGCTCGAAGCCCTCGGCATGGTCGCCATCCGCCCGGGTAAAGGTGTGTATGTGAACGACGCCTCGGCGCGTCTGGGCGTCGCCTGGCGCTTCGCCGACCAGATCTCGCTCGCCGACACGTATCAACTGCGCTACGCCCTGGAAGGCTTCGCGGCCCGGCTCGCCGCGCACGCCGCCAGCACAGCCGAGATCGAGTGGCTCACGGACAACGTCGAAACGATGAAGGGCGCCTTGATCGACGGCGACGTCGATACCGCCGCTCAACTCGACTTCGCCTTCCACCTGCGCATCGTGGGACTCGCCGGCAACGCGGCCATCGCCGATATCCTGCGCGGCAGCACGGAAATCGTGATGGAAAGCCAGCGACTGCCGTTCTACCAGCGCGAACTGGTGCTCTCCACCTACCATGAACACATGGAGATTCTGGACGCCCTGCGCCGTCGCGACGGCGCCGCCGCAGGGGCCGCGATGGAGCGCCATATCGTGCTGGCGGCCCAGCGGGCGGGCATTCACTTCCCTATCCCCTCTGCGTATTCGTCGATCGGCGGCCTTACCCCCCGAGAGAACGCAGAGCGTACTGATGTCCCGCACGTTCAGCTTTGAGATGATTGGGATTTGCGCTATACTTTGAAGGTTTTAGTCATTTAACCCTCACCCTAGCGCCTACCCGCCTGACATCTCGTCCGCAGTCCGAGCATCCGCTGTGCGCATATTCCGCGCAATTCCGGTGCCCGCGCTGATGTCATCGCGGCGGACGATGGGGCTGGCCAGCCGGGGTGAACCCTTCAGGAGTTTCCCGTGCTGCCGTCATTCCCACCCGCCATTCTCGCGCTCGCTGACGGCACGGTCTTTCGTGGGTACGCCATCGGCGCTGCCGGTCACACCATCGGTGAAGTGGTGTTCAACACCGCCATTACCGGCTATCAGGAAATCCTCACCGACCCCAGCTATGCGCGTCAGATCGTCACGTTGACGTATCCGCACATCGGCAACACGGGCGTCAATGGTGAAGACGTCGAAGCCACGAAAGTCCATGCCGCAGGCCTGATCATCAAGGATCTGCCGATCCTCGACTCGAATTTCCGAGCCAACAAGACGCTGTCGCAATACCTGAAGGACGAAGGCGTGGTTGCCATCGCTGGCATCGACACGCGTCGTCTGACCCGTCTTCTGCGCGAGAAGGGCGCTCAGAACGGTTGCATCCTCGCCGGCGAAGAAGCTGACGAAGGCAAGGCTATCGCGCTCGCCCAATCCTTCCCGGGCCTCGCCGGTATGGACCTCGCCAAGGTCGTGTCGACCACGGAGAAGTACTCGTGGACGGAAACGGAATGGCGTCTGGGCGAAGGCTACGGTGAACAGAAAGATCCGAAATTCCACGTGGTCGCGCTCGACTACGGCGTCAAGCGCAACATCCTGCGCATGCTCGCCGAACGTGGCTGCAAGGTCACTGTGCTGCCCGCCCAAAGCTCGGCCGACGACGTGTTCGCTCTGAACCCGGACGGCGTGTTCCTCTCGAACGGCCCCGGCGACCCCGAGCCGTGCGATTACGCCATCGCCGCCACGAAGACGTTCCTCGAGCGCCGCATTCCGACCTTCGGTATCTGCCTCGGCCACCAGATCATGGGCCTGGCCGTCGGCGCCAAGACGCTCAAGATGAAGACCGGCCACCACGGTGCCAATCACCCGGTCAAGGACCTCGCGTCCGGCCGCGTGGTCATCACCTCGCAAAACCACGGCTTTGCCGTGGACGCGAACAGTCTGCCAGCCAACGCGCGCGTCTCGCACGTGTCGCTGTTCGACGGCACGCTGCAAGGCTTCGAACTGACGGATCGTCCGGCGTTCTGCTTCCAGGGCCACCCGGAAGCTTCGCCCGGCCCGCACGACATCGGCTATCTGTTCGACCGCTTCGTGCAGTCGATGGCCGACGCCAAGCAGCCCGCGTAAGCGCCGGCACGACGAGATACGGATAAGGAAACGCGCATCATGCTCGGAAACTCGATCGGCATCGTCAACCTCTGGACCTATCTGGCCGGAGTGGTGGTGGTCATTCTGCTGCCGGGGCCGAACTCGCTGTACGTGCTGTCCGTGGCAGCCCAGCGCGGTGTTCGCCAGGGGTACGCAGGGGCATGCGGCGTGTTCCTCGGTGACACGATCCTCATGACGCTGGCCGCCGCCGGCGTGGCGTCGCTGCTGCACGCGCAGCCGGCGCTGTTCTTCGTGGTGAAGTACCTCGGCGCGGCCTACCTTTGCTGGATGGGGTTGAACATGTTGCGCGGCGCATTGGCCAATGCGCGGGCCGCACGGGCCAACGCGGGCGCGGCAGTTGTTGCGCCCAAGCCGGTCGATGCGGACCACCCGTTCAAGCGCGCGCTGTTCATCAGCCTGCTGAACCCGAAGGCAATCCTGTTCTGCGTGTCGTTTTTCATCCAGTTCGTCGATCCGGGCTACACCTACCCCGCCGTGTCGTTTGCGGTGCTGGGGGCGATCGTGCAGACCTGCAGTTTCCTGTATCTGAGCACGCTGATCCTGGCCGGTTACCGCCTGGCCGAGCACTTCCGGCAACGTCGCCGGTTGAGCGCCGGGGCAACCGGCGGCGTGGGCGCGTTGTTCGTCGGCTTCGGTGTGAAGCTCGCGACCGCGACGCTGAGTTAAATTTTTGTTGAGAACGTTATGCCAAAGCGCACAGACATCAAGAGCATCCTCATCATCGGCGCCGGCCCGATCATCATCGGGCAGGCATGCGAATTCGATTATTCCGGCGCACAAGCCTGCAAGGCACTGCGCGAGGAAGGCTACAAGGTCATCCTGATCAACAGCAACCCTGCCACGATCATGACCGACCCGGATACGGCCGATGTGACCTACATCGAGCCGATTACCTGGGAAGTCGTCGAGCGCATCATCGCCAAGGAACGCCCGGATGCCATCCTGCCGACGATGGGTGGCCAGACCGCGCTGAACTGCGCGCTCGACCTGCATCGCCACGGCGTGCTCGACAAGTACAAGGTGGAACTGATCGGCGCATCGCCGGAAGCTATCGACAAGGCCGAAGATCGTCTGAAGTTCAAGGACGCAATGACCAAGATCGGTCTCGGTTCGGCCAAGTCGGGCATCGCCCACTCGATGGAAGACGCCCTCGCCGTGCAGGCCGAGATCACCGCCGAGATCGGCGGTAGCGGCTACCCGATGGTGATCCGTCCGTCGTTCACGCTCGGCGGCTCGGGCGGCGGTATTGCCTACAACCGCGAAGAATTCGAAGAGATCTGCAAGCGCGGCCTCGACCTCTCGCCCACGCGCGAACTGCTCATCGAAGAGTCGCTGCTGGGCTGGAAGGAATACGAGATGGAAGTCGTGCGCGACCGCGCCGATAACTGCATCATCGTTTGCTCGATCGAAAACCTCGACCCGATGGGCGTGCACACCGGCGACTCGATCACCGTTGCACCGGCCCAGACGCTGACGGACAAGGAATACCAGCTGCTGCGTAACGCATCGCTGGCCGTGCTGCGCGAAATCGGTGTTGAGACGGGCGGCTCCAACGTCCAGTTCTCGATCAACCCGAAGGACGGCCGTATGGTCGTCATCGAAATGAACCCGCGTGTCTCGCGTTCGTCGGCCCTCGCCTCGAAGGCGACCGGCTTCCCGATCGCCAAGATCGCCGCCAAGCTGGCCGTCGGCTACACGCTCGACGAGTTGCGCAACGAGATCACCGGCGGCGCTACGCCGGCCTCGTTCGAGCCGACGATCGACTACGTCGTGACCAAGGTGCCGCGCTTCGCCTTCGAGAAATTCCGCGAAGCCGATGCCCGCCTGACCACGCAGATGAAGTCGGTCGGCGAAGTGATGGCCATGGGCCGCACGTTCCAGGAATCGTTCCAGAAGGCCATGCGCGGTCTCGAAGTCGGCGTGGACGGTCTGGACGAAAAGTCGACCGACCGCGACGAGATCGTTGCCGAAATCGGCGAGCCGGGCCCGGACCGTATCTGGTACGTGGGCGATGCATTCCGCCTGGGCATGAGCCTCGAAGAGGTGTACGCCGAGACGGCCATCGATCCGTGGTTCCTCGCTCAGCTCGAAGCCATCGTCAAGAAAGAACAGGCATTGGCCGGCCGCACGCTGGAAAGCCTGACGACCGCCGAACTGCGCTTCCTCAAGCAAAGCGGCTTCTCGGATCGCCGCCTGGCCAAGCTGCTCGGTACCGATCAGACTGAAGTGCGTCGTGCCCGTATCGCGCAAAAGGTGCGCCCGGTCTACAAGCGCGTGGACACCTGCGCCGCTGAATTCTCGACCGACACGGCTTACATGTACTCGACCTACGAGGAAGAGTGCGAAGCCCAGCCGACCGACAAGAAGAAGGTCATGGTGCTCGGCGGCGGCCCGAATCGTATCGGTCAGGGCATCGAATTCGATTACTGCTGCGTGCACGCGGCCCTCGCGCTGCGTGAAGACGGGTACGAGACCATCATGGTCAACTGCAACCCGGAAACGGTGTCGACGGACTACGACACGTCGGATCGCCTGTACTTCGAGCCGGTGACGCTGGAAGATGTGCTGGAAATCGTCGACCTCGAAAAGCCGGTCGGCGTGATCGTGCAGTATGGCGGTCAGACTCCGCTCAAGCTCGCCCTCGATCTCGAAGCGAACGGTGTGCCCATCGTTGGTACCAGCCCCGACATGATCGACGCCGCAGAAGACCGCGAGCGCTTCCAGAAGCTGCTGCATGACCTCGGTCTGCGTCAGCCGCCGAACCGCACGGCCCGCGCCGAAGACGAGGCGCTGAAGCTCGCCGCTGAAATCGGCTATCCGCTGGTGGTGCGCCCGTCGTACGTGCTGGGTGGTCGTGCCATGGAAATCGTCCATGAGCCGCGTGATCTCGAGCGTTACATGCGCGAAGCCGTCAAGGTGAGCCACGACAGCCCGGTGCTGCTCGACCGCTTCCTCGACGACGCCATCGAGTGCGACGTCGACTGCATCTCGGACGGCACGGACGTCTATATCGGCGGCGTGATGGAGCACATCGAACAGGCGGGCGTCCACTCGGGCGACTCGGCTTGCTCGCTGCCGCCGTATTCGCTGTCGGCCGAGACGATCGCCGAACTCAAGCGTCAGACGGCCGCCATGGCCCGCGCGCTCAACGTGGTTGGCCTGATGAACGTGCAGTTCGCGATTCAGCAGGGCAACGGCGTCGACACGATCTATGTGCTTGAAGTGAACCCGCGCGCCTCGCGCACGGTGCCGTACGTCTCGAAGGCGACCGGCCGTCAACTGGCCAAGATCGCCGCCCGTGCGATGGTCGGTCAGTCGCTCACGTCGCAAGGCGTGACGAGTGAAGTCGTGCCGCCGTACTTCAGCGTCAAGGAAGCCGTGTTCCCGTTCGTGAAGTTCCCGGGCGTCGACCCGGTGCTTGGACCGGAAATGCGCTCGACGGGTGAAGTGATGGGGGTCGGCCGTACGTTCGGCGAGGCACTCTTCAAGTCGCAACTGGCGGCGGGCTCGCGCCTGCCGGCCTCGGGCACGGTGCTGCTCACGGTGAAGGACGCGGACAAGCCGCGCGCGGTCGACGTTGCCCGCATGCTGCACGCGCTGGGCTACCCGATCGTGGCGACGCGCGGTACGGCAGCCGCCATCGAAGCCGCCGGTATTCCGGTGCGCGTGGTCAATAAGGTGAAGGACGGCCGTCCGCACATTGTCGACATGATCAAGAACGGCGAGATCGCGCTGGTGTTCACCACGGTGGATGAGACCCGCACGGCGATTGCCGATTCGCGCTCGATCCGCATGTCGGCACAGGCACACAAGGTCACGTACTACACGACGATCTCGGGTGCCCGTGCGGCGGTGGAAGGCCTGAAGTATCTGCAGAACCTCGAGGTGTACGACCTCCAGAGCCTGCACGCTTTGCTGCCGGCGTGAAGGTCCGCCGCCTAAGGCGGGTGGGTCGTTGCCCGGGTGCGGTTCGCCGCGCCGGGCAACATCGTAAAAAATGGCGCGCTTGCCGGGGAACCGATCTCCGCCAAGGGCGCCAAATGCTTCATATGTGGTGGAATGTCGCGCCCTCAGCCCTGTGGTTGGCAGCGTCGGCAACTCTGCTACACTAACGGCATATAGGTGTCACAGCCGCGGTCAAGCGGCGTTCGCAAAAAGTGCGAATGCGGCTTTGCTGCGGCAATTTTTTTGTCTTTCGGAACAACGCGCATGAGTACCATTCCTCTGACCAAACGGGGCGCCGAGCTGCTCAAGGAAGAGCTGCACCGCCTGAAGACCGTCGAACGTCCGAACGTGATCACTGCGATTGCTGAAGCCCGTGCGCAGGGCGATCTGTCGGAAAACGCGGAATACGACGCCGCGAAAGAAAAGCAGGGCTTTATCGAAGGGCGTATTGCCGATCTCGAATCGAAGCTCTCCGCGGCGCAAATCATCGATCCCTCGGTGCTCGACGCCGAAGGTCGTGTGGTGTTTGCTGCCACCGTCGAACTTGAAGACCTTGAGAACGGTGGCACCGTCCAGTATCAGATCGTCGGCGACGACGAAGCCGATCTGGAGCACGGCAAGATTTCGGTGAGTTCGCCGATTGCGCGTGCGCTCATCGGCAAGTACGCAGGCGATGTGGCCGAAGTGCACGCCCCGAGCGGCGTGCGTGAGTACGAGATCATCGATGTCCGCTACGTCTGACGTGACGACTGCCAGTGGTGCGCCACGGCTGGAACGTTTGTTCCGTCTGATCGCGACCCTCTGGTGCGGCAGTCAGTGGGCGATCGGCTATATCGTTGCGCCCACCCTGTTCGCGGTGCTCGAATCGCGCACCGTGGCGGGAACGGTCGCTGGCCGCCTGTTCCACACGCAAGCGTGGTTGAGCCTCGTTTGTGGCGTGTTGCTGGTCTGGCTGACAACGGCAGTCATTTCCCGGACGGGGGATGCCCGTGCCGCGCGAACCTACCGTGGCCTGCGCTGGCTGGCGGTAGCGATGATGGTCTGCGTGCTGATCAGTTGGTTCGGCTTGCAGCCGTTCATGGCGGATCTTCGTGCCCAGGCGGAAGCGTCGGGTGTCGAGATCGGGCAATCACCGCTCGCCGCCCGCTTTGGCATGCTCCATGGTGTTTCGAGCGGCATTTATCTGCTGCAAAGCTTGCTGGGTATCGCGCTGATCTGGCGTCAGCCCGTGCGCGGCTAATTGCCGCAGGGGGCGCGATGGCGCTAGCCTCACGGCTTGCCAAATCGCGTCACCCATAAAAAACGCGCCCGACGATGTCAGGGCGCGTTTTTTCGAGAATTGGCGGAAATTGTCTGATCCGCCACCCTCTGCTTAGTCGTTGCGCTGGCGCTTGACGCTGGTTTGGCGCTTCTTGGCGCGCTTGACGATACCACCAGCGGTCATGCGCTCGTTGCCGGCAACGGTCACTTTCTTGACCGTAGGACGACGTCCGGCGTTGGTGCTGTTCTTGACGACCGTGACGGTGCGCGGCGCACGGCCCTTGACCGTCGCGCCGGTACCACCGGTTCTGGAGCGAACCGGGGCTTGCGTTTCGTCCGGCGTCGGACGGTACAGAACGAGCAGTTTGCCGATGTGTTGCACCGGCGCTGCGCCGAGCTGGTCGCAGATGGATTCGTAAATGGCCACGCGTGCGTCGCGTTCGTCACCGAACACACGCACCTTGATCAGTTCGTGGGCCTTCAGCGCGCCGTCGATTTCCTTGAGCACCGCCGGCGTCAAGCCGTCGGCGCCGATCAGAACGACAGGATTCAGCGCATGGGCGGCGGAGCGCAAGTCGGCGCGTTGCGCCGGGGTCAGGGTCAAAGCGGGCATAGAAGACAGAAGACAGGCGAGACAAACGAGTTAGGATGCGCCCGCAAGCGGTGGCCGGAACGCCTGCAGTAACTGCTGGCTGGCAAACGGATTTTGGGCGCGCAAGGGCGTATTATCCTGCAAATTCGCAGCGTTTTTGAAGAATTATGGCAAAAAACCGTTTCAGCCACGCATGGCTGCACGATCACATCAACGATCCCTACGTCAAAATGGCGCAGTGTGAGGGCTATCGAGCCCGCGCAGCCTACAAACTCAAGGAAATCGACGAGCAGGACCGCCTGATCAAGCCCGGCCACGTCATTGTCGACCTCGGTTCGACCCCGGGAAGCTGGAGTCAGTACGCGCGCAACAAGCTCGCGGGCGGCAAACGGACCGAGGGCGGCATCGATGGCACGATCATCGCGGTGGACATTCTGCCGATGGACCCGATTGCCGACGTCCACTTCCTGCAGGGCGACTTCCGCGAGGATAGTGTGCTTGAGCAGTTGGAAGAAATCGTGGCCGGACGCAAAGTTGACCTTGTAGTTTCCGATATGGCCCCCAACTTGTCGGGTGTGGCGTCGGCCGATGCGGCGCGGATCGAGCACTTATGCGATCTTGCGCTGGATTTTGCACAGCGACACCTGAAACCGGAAGGGGCATTGCTGGTCAAATGTTTTCACGGCAGTGGCTATAGCCAGATTGTCGAAAAATTCAAACAGCAGTTCAAAACGGTGGCGCCGCGTAAGCCCAAGGCGTCCCGGGACAAATCCTCCGAAACGTTCATTCTCGGTCGGGGTCTGAAAAATCCGGGTTGATGCCCGTCAAACCAGCGCACTGGCGCTATGGTGGCGGTAAAGAATCACTATGGCGGTGCGCCTGCGAGTGGATTAGAATGAATTCCTGGCGCGAAGCGATTTCATGAAGGAGCAACGCTTTGAACAATAATATGTTTTCCAAAGCGGCGGTGTGGTTAGTCATCGCGCTGGTCTTGTTTACTGTTTTTAAACAGTTCGACAAGCCGCACGTTCAAGAGGGCGTGACGTACTCCCAGTTCATGGACGATGCCAAGAACGGCAAGGTCAAGAACGTGATAGTGCAGGGGCGCAACCTTCAGGTGACGCCTAGCGACGGCCAGAAATATTCCATCGTGTCGCCTGGCGACATTTGGATGGTGGGTGATCTCATGAAGTACGGTGTTCAGGTCTCGGGTAAGGCCGATGACGAACCCAACGTGCTCATGACCGCCCTCTATTACCTCGGACCTACGCTGCTGATTATCGGCTTCTGGTTCTACATGATGCGACAGATGCAGGGCGGGGGTAAGGGCGGAGCCTTCTCCTTCGGTAAATCCCGTGCGCGTCTCATTGACGAGAATGCCAATCCGGTCACTTTTGCCGACGTCGCGGGTTGCGACGAAGCCAAATACGAAGTCGGCGAGCTGGTCGACTTCCTGAAAGATCCTCAGAAATTCCAGAAACTGGGCGGCCGTATTCCGCGTGGTGTGCTGCTCGTCGGCCCGCCGGGAACCGGTAAGACGTTGCTGGCTCGTGCCATTGCCGGCGAAGCCAAGGTGCCGTTCTTCAGCATCTCGGGTTCGGACTTCGTGGAAATGTTCGTCGGCGTGGGTGCTGCCCGTGTTCGCGACATGTTCGAAAACGCCAAGAAGCAATCGCCCTGTATCGTGTTCATTGACGAAATCGACGCGGTCGGTCGCCATCGTGGTGCCGGCATGGGCGGCGGTAACGACGAGCGCGAGCAGACGCTGAACCAGATGCTCGTCGAGATGGACGGCTTCGAGGCCAATTCGGGTGTGATCGTGATCGCCGCGACCAACCGTTCTGACGTGCTGGACAAGGCGCTGCTGCGTCCGGGCCGTTTTGACCGTCAGGTCTACGTGGGTCTGCCGGACATTCGTGGCCGTGAGCAGATCCTGAAGGTGCACCTGCGCAAGGTGCCGATCTCGAACGACGTCGATGCATCGGTTATCGCACGCGGCACTCCGGGCATGTCGGGTGCTGATCTCGCGAACCTGGTGAACGAAGCGGCACTGTTCGCGGCGCGCCGTAACAAGCGCATCGTCGAGATGCTCGACTTCGAAGACGCCAAGGACAAGATCTTCATGGGTCCGGAGCGTAAGTCGGCCGTGATGCGCGACGAAGAGCGCCGTGCGACGGCGTATCACGAGTCGGGCCACGCCGTGGTGGCGATGCTG
The DNA here is from genome assembly GCA_031291335.1 of Pandoraea sp. Classification (GTDB taxonomy): domain Bacteria; phylum Pseudomonadota; class Gammaproteobacteria; order Burkholderiales; family Burkholderiaceae; genus Pandoraea. The sequence goes on from JARLJF010000062.1 coordinate 12,610, forward strand.
CTGCCTGAGGCCGACCCGGTGCACAAGGTGACGATTATCCCGCGTGGTTGGGCGCTTGGCCTGACGATGCAGTTGCCTGAGCACGACAAGTACTCCGAGTATCGCGACACGATGCTCACGCAGATCGCCATCCTGTTTGGTGGTCGTGCGGCAGAAGAAGTGTTCATCAACAAGATGTCGACGGGCGCTTCGAACGACTTCGAGCGTGCTACCAAGCTTGCCCGCGACATGGTGACTCGCTACGGTATGTCGGACGCCTTGGGCCCAATGGTCTACGTCGATACCGAGCAGGATTCGATGTTCGGCCGGATGTCCTCCAAGTCGGTGTCGGAAGCCACGCAGCAGAAGGTCGACGGTGAAGTTCGTCGCATTCTGGACGGTCAGTACGCGCTGGCAAGGAAGCTTCTGGAAGACAACCGCGACAAGGTCGAAGCGATGACCTCGGCGCTGATGGAATGGGAAACGATCGACGGCGAACAGATCCGCGACATCATGGACGGCCGTCCGCCGCGCCCGCCGAAGAGCGGTTCGACGAACGGTGGTGCGTCGGGGGGTAACCCGCCGCTCAAGCCCAGCAACACCCCGGCGACCGCTGTCTAAGCGGAAGCCTTGGCAGGCGAAAGCGCTGTCATCCCAGAAAGGCCGGCCTCTCGCCGGCCTTTTTGCATTCTGGCGCCGGGACCCGCAGGTCAGGGGCGCAATACGCCCGGAACGACGAAATCGGTGTTACGGAGTGTTTCCGTCATCGATGGGACAGGCGATTCCGGTAACATTACGGCCATACGCGGCGCTCGGTGTCCCGGGCGCGCAGGCTCGTTCCCGGTGAGCGGGCCGCTTATATAGTCTTACTGAGCTACGAGCTTCCGAATGTCCTCAGAGCAGTCGCAATCCCTTCCTTCCACCCCTCCGGTCACTGACGACATCGTGCTGACCGGCGAGGCGTACGACACGCCGGTCAAGCCTGACTCGCTGGCGCTTGGGCCGCGTTTTCGGCTCGATGCCCGCCGGGTTCATGTCATGGGTATCCTGAACGTGACGCCGGACTCGTTTTCCGACGGTGGCAAGTTCGTTGCCCGCGACGCCGCCCTGCGCCACGCCGAGCAGTTGATCGCCGAGGGCGTCGATATCCTCGATATTGGAGGAGAGTCGACGCGCCCGGGCGCCGAAGCGTTGCCGGAAGACGCCGAACTCGAACGTGTGGTGCCGATTGTCGAAGCACTGCGAGATTGCGGTGTACCGCTATCGATCGACACGTACAAGCCCGGCGTGATGCGCGCCGTGCTGGCCGCTGGCGCCGACATGATCAACGACATCTGGGGGTTCCAACAGCCCGGCGCCGTCGACGCAGTGCGCGACAGCGAGGCGGCACTGTGCATCATGCACATGCTGTACGACCCCAAGACCATGCAGGACGCCCCGATTTACACCGACGTCGTCACCGAAGTTGCCGCCTTTCTCGACGGCCGGGTGGATGCCATGCTGTCGGCGGGTGTTGCGCCGTCGCGTCTGTATCTCGATCCGGGATTCGGTTTTGGCAAGAATCTCGCGCATAATCTCGCCTTGCTCAAGCACCTGCGGGTGCTGTCGCGCGATGGCTTGCCGTTGCTCGCCGGCATGTCGCGAAAGCGCATGCTCGGCGAAATCACGGGACGTCAGTCGCCGCTGGAGCGCCGCGCGGCAAGTGTTGCTGCCGCGATATGTGCCGCGCAGCAGGGCGCTGCCATCGTCCGAGTGCATGACGTCGCCGAGACGGTCGACGCGCTCAAGGTGTGGCAAGCCGTACGCGACGCCGAGTAACCACGTCGCGTGGCGCTTGGCAGACCACCACAATATCTTGCGGGGACCAAGTGGGGACGTGCGCCATGGAGAATGGCAGTGCGGTGCCCCATCGTCTGACGGCAGGAAGCAAAAATACGAAAGACGCGTGCAACCGGATCGTCAACCGGTGCAACGTATCAACTGGGAAAGATGCAATGATGAAACGACGCTATTTCGGGACGGATGGAATTCGCGGTACGGTCGGCGAGAGTCCGATTACGCCTGATTTCGTGCTGCGGCTTGGTTATGCGGCGGGCCGCGCGCTCGCGGGTAATCATTCGGTAGGCCGCCCGACGGTTTTGATCGGCAAAGACACGCGCGTCTCCGGCTATATGCTTGAAGCCGCGCTGGAAGCGGGTTTCGCCGCTGCGGGCGTTGACACCATGCTCGCGGGCCCGATGCCTACGCCAGCGGTGGCGTACCTCACCCGGGCGTTGCGTCTGGCGGCGGGGGTTGTCATCAGTGCGTCCCACAATCCGTATCACGACAACGGCATCAAGTTCTTCTCGGCAGACGGCAACAAGTTGCCGGACCAGACCGAACTGGCCATCGAAGCCGAACTCGACAATCCGATGGTTTGCGTGCGCTCGGAGCAGCTTGGCAAGGCGCGCCGTCTGGATGACGCGGCGGGCCGCTATATCGAGTTCTGCAAGAGCACGTTCCCGAGCGATTTCGACCTGCGCGGCATGAAGATCGTGGTCGACTGCGCCAACGGCGCGGCGTATCACATCGCCCCGCACGTGTTCCATGAACTGGGCGCCGAAGTCATCGCGATCGGTAACCAGCCGAACGGCTTCAACATCAATGAAGACTGCGGCGCGACCGCGCCGGACGCCCTCATGCGCGCCGTGCGGGCGAATCACGCGGATCTCGGCGTGGCGCTCGATGGCGACGCAGACCGTCTGCAGATCGTCGACGGAGCCGGGCGTCTCTATAACGGTGATGAACTGCTGTATCTGCTGGTCAAGGATCGGCTGGATAACGGTGGCGTGCAGGGGGCCGTGGGCACGTTGATGACCAATATGGCGGTCGAAGTCGCGCTCAAGGGATTGGGTGTGCCATTCGTGCGCGCGAAGGTCGGCGACCGCTACGTGCTTGAACAACTGTATAAACACGGCTGGCAGATTGGCGCCGAAGGCTCCGGGCACATCCTGTGTCTGGACAAGCACACCACGGGCGATGGCATTGTGTCGGCCCTGCAGGTGCTCGCGGCCATTCGTCGTGCGGACAACAAGCCACTGGCGAAATTGCTGGACGGCGTGCGTCTGTTCCCGCAGCACATGATCAACGTGCGCACGCCAGTTGGGTACGACTGGCAGAGCGACAGCCGTCTGACGGCCGAGCGCGATGCCATCGAAGCCCAACTGGGTGACACGGGGCGCGTGCTCATCCGCGCATCGGGCACCGAGCCCGTGCTGCGCGTGATGGTCGAGGCACGTGAGGATTCGCAGGCATCCTCCTTCGCTCAACATCTGGCAAGCGTCGTCAAATCGGCCGCATGATCGGGCTTTGTCGTTAGTGGTCGCCACAGCATGTGGCGGTCCGGACGGCCCTCCCGCAGCACCCCTTACCTCCTGAATCTTCTTCGCGGCGACGCCTTTCAACGGCTCGCCGCAGTCTCTCGCGTCACCTCTCCCATCATGGCAACGTACCTGGCTGGACGGTCACATTTGTGACACTCCGGCTGAGCATTGTCAGACCATTTCCGACACGTTGCCGTCATTGTCACGGTGCTGACATGCCTCTCGAATCCGGGGTTTGCGCGACCGAAACGTTCTGAAAATGCCCGGAAACCCTCGCCAGTCAAGGCTCCGATGACTTCCGGGCGGGGGAGGGATGACGCAGTCAATATGACGATTTCGAGGCAACTCTGTGACGCGCATATTGTGAGCTTTCTGAAATGACATATTACTGTCACATTCAGAATCTATTCTTCGAGCCATCCACACGCTGTACCACACCAACTCGGAGAAATCCATGAAGCTGATGAAGACTGCGATTGCCGGCCTGGCTGGCGCTCTGTTCGCCGCTGGCGCAATTGCGGGTGAGATTACGGGTGCAGGCAGCACCTTTGCCGCCCCGATCTACACCAAGTGGGCTGACGCTTACCAAAAGTCGACCGCGAACAAGGTCAACTACCAAGGCATCGGTTCCTCGGGCGGCATCAAGCAAATTCAAGCCAAGACCGTCGATTTCGCCGGCTCGGACGCTCCGCTGACCGATGAAGAACTCGCCAAGCAAGGCCTGTTCCAATTCCCGACGGTGGTTGGCGGCATTGTGCCGGTCATCAACGTGCCGGGCGTGAAGCCGGGTGAGTTGGTGCTGTCGGGCGAACTGCTGGGCGACATCTACCTGGGCAAGATCAAGAAGTGGAACGATCCGGCCATCGCCAAGCTGAACCCGAAGGTCAAGCTGCCGGATACCGACATCGCCGTGGTTCGCCGCGCCGACGGTTCGGGCACGAGCTTCGTGTTCACGAACTACCTGTCGAAGGTCAACGCCGAGTGGAAGAGCAAGGTTGGCGAAGGCACCACGGTCAACTGGCCGACGGGTACGGGCGGCAAGGGTAACGACGGCGTTGCCGCCTTCGTGCAACGTCTGCCGGGCGCTATCGGCTACGTTGAGTCGGCCTACGCCAAGCAGAACAAGCTGACGTACACGGCGCTGACGAACGCCGACGGCAAGACGGTCGAGCCGACCGCCGAGACGTTTGCTGCCGCTGCTGGCAAGGCTGAATGGACGAAGACGTTCTACCAGATCCTGACCAACGAGAAGGGCGAAAAGTCGTGGCCGATCGTGGCTGCCACGTTCGTGCTCGTGCACCAGAAGGCTGACGCAGGCAAGGAAGCGCAAAGCGCCGACGTGCTCAAGTTCTTCGACTGGTCGTTCAAGAACGGCGTGAACACGGCCAAGGAACTGGACTACATTCCGCTGCCGGAAGATGTTCTGAAGCAAATCCGTGCTGGCTGGAAGGCGAAGGTTGCCGATTCGGCCAACAAGGCTGGCATCTAAAGCGCCTTGCAGGTACCGGGCAATGCGTAGTTGCGTTGCCCGTCACCTCAAAACCGGCAACATCCGCGCCGCCTGTTCCGACGCCCGAACTCTGATCTGGCAACGGCTGGCGGCGCGCTCACGCTGAGACGACATCATGGCAGAAGCCACCAGCCCCCTCGCAACACCGGGCGCGCAGCGCGCTCCGTCTTCCGTTGGCGACTTTCTCTTCGCGCTGCTGACTCGCGGCGCAGCTATCGTCACGCTGCTTTTGCTCGGCGGCATCATCGTGTCGCTGCTCATCAGCGCGCTGCCGTCGATTCAGAAGTTTGGCTTCGCCTTTCTGTGGACGAAGGACTGGGATCCTCCCGCAGAACAATTCGGCGCGCTCGTGCCCATCTACGGCACGATCATCACGTCCGTGATTGCGCTCGTCATCGCAGTACCCGTGAGCTTCGGTATTGCCCTGTTTTTGACTGAACTCTCGCCCGTATGGCTGCGCCGCCCGCTCGGCACGGCCATCGAGCTGCTCGCCGCCATTCCGAGTATCGTCTACGGGATGTGGGGCCTGCTGGTTTTCGCCCCGATCTTCAGTCAGTACTTCCAGAAACCGCTGGGTGCGCTGCTCGGCAACGTGCCGGTCATTGGCGCGCTGTTCCAGGGCCCGCCGCTCGGTATCGGTATTCTGCCTGCCGGCGTGATCCTCGCGATCATGATCATTCCGTACGTCGCCTCGGTCATGCGCGACGTGTTCGAAGTCACGCCCGTACTGCTCAAGGAATCGGCCTACGGCATCGGTTGCACGACCTGGGAAGTGATGTGGCGCGTGGTGTTGCCATTCACGAAGACGGGCGTCATCGGCGGCATCATGCTGGGGCTGGGCCGCGCGCTCGGCGAAACGATGGCCGTCACCTTCGTGATCGGCAATACGAACCTGCTCGACAACATTTCGCTGTTTTCGCCGGGTAACAGCATTACCTCGGCGCTCGCCAACGAGTTCGCCGAAGCTGGTCCGGGCCTGCATACCTCGGCCCTGATGGAACTCGGTCTGATCCTGTTCTTCATCACCTTCGTGGTGCTGGCGCTGTCCAAGCTCATGCTGCTGCGCCTCGAAAAGGGCGAAGGTAAATAAATGACCCAACAAGCGCTCGAATTGGAAACGCCAGCCGTGAAGCCCACCGACGCCTTTACCCGCGTGCGTCTGCAAGCCTACCGCCGTCGCAAGAACATGTTTGCGATTGCGATGTCGCTCGCGGCGATGGCCTTCGGCCTGCTCTGGCTGCTGTGGATTCTCTACACCACGCTCTCGCTGGGCATCGGCGGCTTGTCGCTGTCGCTGTTCACCGAAATGACACCGCCGCCCAACACGGCAGGCGGGGGCCTTGCCAACGCCATCGCGGGCAGTGTCGTGATGGTCGGTGTGGCCACGCTCGTCGGCACGCCGCTGGGCATTCTGGCCGGTGTGTATCTGGCGGAGTACGGCCAGAAGTCGTGGCTTGCCAGCATCACGCGTTTCATCAACGACATTCTGCTCTCGGCACCGTCGATCGTGATCGGCCTGTTCGTGTACGCGCTGGTCGTGGCACAGATGGGGCACTTCTCGGCCTGGGCCGGCATCATCTCGCTCGCGCTGCTGCAGATTCCCATCGTGATCCGTACCACGGAGAACATGCTCAAGCTGGTGCCGAACAACCTGCGTGAAGCCGCGTTTGCGCTGGGTACGCCGAAATGGCGCATCATCGTCAAGATCACGCTGAAGGCTTCGATTGCCGGCATTGTGACGGGCGTGCTGCTGGCGGTGGCGCGTATCGCAGGCGAGACGGCACCGCTGCTGTTCACGGCACTCTCGAACCAGTTCTGGTCGTTGAACCTGAACCAGCCGATGGCCAACCTGCCGGTCACGATTTTCAAATTTGCCATGAGCCCGTTTGCGGAGTGGCAGGCGCTTGCCTGGGCGGGCGTGTTCATCATCACCCTTGGGGTGCTGTTCCTGAACATTCTGGCGCGCTCGCTGTTTGCCAAGAAGTAATTGGCAATGCGAGACGACACAACGCTACGACACGACGCAAACCTGACGGTTGAGACGAACATGACGAATCCGACGCAAGAAATCAAACTGCCCTCGAAGATTGAAGTCAAGAATCTGAACTTCTTCTACGACAAGTATCACGCGCTCAAGAACATCAATCTGCGCATTCCCGACCGCAAGGTGACGGCCTTCATCGGTCCGTCGGGTTGCGGCAAGTCGACGCTGCTGCGCACGTTCAACAAGATGTACGCCCTGTATCCGGAGCAACGCGCCGAGGGCGAGATCAACATGGACGGCGAAAACCTGCTGACCGCGAAGCAGGACATCGCGCTGCTGCGCGCGAAGGTCGGCATGGTGTTTCAGAAGCCGACGCCGTTCCCGATGTCGATCTACGACAACATCTCCTTCGGCGTGCGTCTGTTCGAAAAGCTCTCGCGCTCGGAAATGGACGACCGCGTTGAGTGGGCGCTGACCAAGGCGGCGCTGTGGAGCGAAGTCAAGGACAAGCTGCAACAGTCGGGCTACGGCCTGTCGGGCGGTCAGCAGCAGCGTCTGTGCATTGCGCGCTGCATCGCCATCCGTCCGGAAGTGTTGCTGCTCGACGAGCCGTGCTCGGCACTCGACCCGATTTCCACGGGCCGCATCGAAGAGCTGATCGCGGAACTCAAGGACGACTACACGGTGGTGATCGTCACGCACAACATGCAGCAGGCGGCACGTTGCTCGGACTACACGGCCTATATGTACCTGGGTGAGTTGATCGAATTCGGCGAGACCGAGAAGATCTTCATCAAGCCGGACCGCAAAGAGACCGAAGACTACATCACCGGCCGTTTCGGTTGATGCCCACGAGGAAACCTGCGACATGAACGACAAACACCTTTCCAGCCAGTTCGACTCCGACCTGAATCAGGTTTGCTCGCGCGTTCTCGAAATGGGCGGCCTGGTCGAATCACAGATTGTGACGGCGATGCAGGGCCTCAACATGTTCGACCGCGGTCTGGTCGACGAAGTGATCGCCAACGAGCACCGTCTGAACACCTTGGAGGTCGAGATCGACGAAGAGTGCAGCAAGATCATTGCCCGCCGTCAGCCGACCGCGCGCGATCTGCGTCTGTTGCTCTCCATCTCGAAGACGATCACCAACCTCGAGCGCGCAGGCGACGAGGCCGAGAAGATCGCCAAACGTACCCGTCACCTGTTGGAAGACGGTGCGGCACAAAGCGTGAACTTCGCCGAAATCAAGCTCTCGGGCGAAATGGCGGCGCAGTTGCTGCGTCGCACGCTCGACGCATTTGCGCGTCTGGATATCGTGGCGGCGGCCGAGATCGTGCGTGACGATAAGGCCATCGACAATGAGTTCCGTGGCTTCGTGCGAAAATTGGTGACGTACATGATGGAAGATCCGCGCACCATCTCGGCTGGCCTGGATTTCCTGTTCATTGCCAAGGCGATCGAGCGCATTGGCGATCACGCGAAGAACATTGCTGAATTCATCATTTACATCGTCAAAGGCACTGACGTCCGGCACATTTCGCGCGAAGATCTGCAGCGAAAAGTGCAAGGCGAATGAAAGGCCGGACATTACTGAAGGTTTGAGAGGGAACCGATGCCTAGCAGCATTCTGATCGTGGAAGACGAGCCGGCGATTTCCGAGCTGATCTCCGTTAATCTGCAACACGCGGGTCATTACCCGATCCGGGCGTACAACGCGGAACAGGCGCTCACGCTGATCAGTGACGTCCTGCCGGACCTCGTGCTGCTCGACTGGATGCTGCCGGGCAAGTCGGGCGTCACGTTCGCGCGTGAGCTGCGTGCGAACGAGCGCACCAAGCACGTGCCCATCATCATGCTCACCGCGCGCAGCGAAGAGCAGGACAAGGTGATGGGCCTCGAGATCGGTGCGGACGATTACGTGACCAAGCCGTTCTCTCCGAAGGAACTGATGGCGCGTATCAAGGCGGTGCTTCGTCGCCGTGCGCCACAGCTGACCGAGGACGTGGTGAGCGTGAATGGCCTGAAGCTCGATCCGGCAACGCATCGTGTGACGAGCCACCAGTCGAGCGGCGATATCAAGCTGGATCTGGGGCCGACGGAGTTCCGTCTGCTGCACTTCTTCATGACGCACCCGGAGCGCGTGCACAGCCGCTCGCAGTTGCTCGACCAGGTGTGGGGCGATCACGTGTTCGTGGAAGAGCGTACGGTGGATGTGCACATCAAGCGTCTTCGCGCTGCGCTCAAGCCGGCGGGGCACGATGCTATGATCGAGACCGTACGCGGCAGCGGCTACCGTCTGACGAAGTCGGTCTGAGGCATCGCGCCTCATCTCCGGCGCAGACCTGCCGTGCCAAGGCCGCTCGCGCCCGATGGGTGGCGGGCGGCAATACTCCTGTGCATCGTCTATGAATATCATTTGGGCCCGTGCGCTGGCGTTCCTGATCCTGCAAGCGGCCATTTCGGTGGCCGTCGGCTGGCTGTTGGGTGCGAGCGCAGGTTACGTCACCGCCCTTGTCCTGCTGGTGACGCAGCTTTTCTTCAATGTCTACCACGCCCAGCGCCTCTGGCGCCTGCTCGACGCTCCGGTCTATGGCGAAGTACCGAGCGCACTCGGGTTGTGGGGCGAAATCTACTATCGGCTGCACAAGCTGGCCAAACGCTGGCATAACCAGGTCAAGCAGGTGGAACAACAGCACGCGCGTTTCATTCAGGCGATTCAGGCATCGCCCAACGGCGTGATCATGCTCGACGAGCACAATCAGATCGAGTGGTGCAATGCGATTGCCGAAATGCACTTCGGCATCGATGCCAAGCGAGATCTGCGTCAACAGATCACGCACCTCCTGCGCACGCCAGCCTTTGTGCACTACCTGTCCTCCGAGCGTTACGACGAGGCGCTGCTCATGCATCACATGGGTGAGAAGCGCAACAACGTGCTCTCCATGCAGGTGTTTCCGTATGGCGACAACCGCAAGCTGATCATCTCGCTCGACGTGACCGATCTCGAGCGCACTGACGCGATGCGTCGCGACTTCGTGGCCAACGTCTCGCATGAACTCAAGACGCCGCTCACGGTGCTCTCCGGGTTCCTGGAGACGGTCGGTGAGTTGCCGCTCTCGCCGGACGAGATCCAGCGTTATGTCGAGATCATGCGTCAGCAGGCGTCGCGCATGCAGAACATCGTGAACGATCTGCTTACGCTCGCCAAACTCGAAGGCAGTGCGAAGCCGCCATCGGATGATCGCATCGACATGGGTATGCAGATGCGCTCGCTTCGCGGCGACGCTGAAGGGCTCTCGCAAGGCCAGCATGTGATCGAAGTGACTGGCGTTGACGGGCTCGATCTGCGCGGTGCGGAGGGCGAACTGCACAGTGCGTTCAGCAATCTCGTGAGTAACGCGGTGCGCTACACCCCACACGGCGGCAAGATCCAGATCGATTGGGCGGCCACCGACGACGGCGGCGCTCGCTTCGTCGTGATTGACTCCGGTCTGGGCATTCCGGCGGAGCATATTCCGCGCCTGACCGAGCGCTTCTATCGCATCGATCGCAGCCGGTCACGCGATACGGGCGGCACCGGTCTCGGTCTCGCGATCGTCAAGCATGTGTTGACGCGTCATCAGGCCGATCTTAGGGTGACGAGCGAGGAGGGGCGTGGCAGCACGTTCGCGATCCACTTCCCGCCGACGCGCGTGGTGCATCGTGCACCGATCGACGCGGTCTCCGGCGTGAGCGTGAACGGATAAGCGCAGACGGCGGGCGAGATCCCCGGCAATCCCCAAAGGGCGTTCGACTTTCTGGTCGAGCGCCCTTTTGCATGGATATAGGGCGCGCCGCCAAGTCTCGCGATCCAATGCAAAAGGGGGCTTTCGCCCCCTTCCTTGTGACAATCCGACAACCCGGCTGGCGCTGACGTCTGCTCAGTCGCCGGTCTGTACGTGCTGCGCGACTTCCTGCATCAGTACCCTCTGGCTGTTGAACGGCGTCTTGCCCGGCTTGCGACGCATGTAGCTGCCGTCCGGACGCATGAGCCACGCGGCCGTGTTGTCGCGCAGGTGCACCATCAGACCCTCACGAATCACGCGAGCCTTCAGGCGCTTGTCTCGCACCGGAAATGCGACTTCCACGCGCCGGAAGAAGTTGCGTTCCATCCAGTCGGCGCTAGACAACATGACTTGCTCATCGCCGTTCGAATAGAAGTAATAGATGCGATGGTGCTCGAGAAAGCGCCCGACGATCGAGCGTACGGTGATGTTCTCGGAAAGACCCGGCACGCCGGCGCGCAGCGAACATACCCCGCGCACGATCAGATCGATCTTCACCCCGGCGCGCGACGCTTTGTACAGTTCGGCAATGATCGTCGGTTCGAGCAGCGCGTTCATTTTCGCGATGATGCGCGCCTTCTTGCCGGCGGCCGCCGCTTCCGTCTCGCGACGGATCGCTTCGAGCAGATGCGTGTGCATGGTGAAGGGCGACTGCCACAGCCCATGCAAGTGCGTCTGACGGCCAATGCCCGTCAACTGCTGGAAGACCACGTGCACATCGGCGCACAGGGCCTCGTCGGCGGTCATCAGGCCGAAGTCGGTGTACAGACGGGCGGTGCGCGGGTGATAGTTGCCGGTGCCGAGGTGGACGTAGCGCTTGAGGAATGTCTTCTTGCCCAGACGGGTACGGCGTACCACGAGGAGCATCTTCGCGTGGCACTTGTGGCCGACCACACCGTAGACCACATGAGCGCCGACCGCTTCGAGGCGGGCCGCCCAGTTGATGTTCGTCTGCTCGTCGAAGCGTGCGAGCAGTTCCACCACGACCGTGACTTCCTTGCCGTTGCGGGCCGCTTCCATGAGGGCGTCCATCAGCGCGGATTCGTTGCCGGTGCGGTAGATCGTTTGCTTGATCGCCATGACATCGGGATCGCGCGCCGCCTGCAACAGCAGTTCCAGCACGGGCTGGAAGCTGTCGTACGGATGATGCAGCAGCAGATCGCCTTGATCGATGAGATCGAAAATGGCGGGCGAGGCGCTCATTCGCTTGGGCAGTGCCGGCACGAACGGCACGAACTTCAGGTCGGGCCGGTCGACCATCTCGGGCAACGGCATCAGACGTACGAGATTGACCGGGCCCTTGACACGGTAGCAGTCGGAGTCGGACAGGCCGCACTCTGTCTGGAGACGCCGTACAAGGCGCGACGGAGCGCCTGCGTCGACTTCGAGGCGCACGGCATCACCGAGGTGGCGGGCCGGGAGTTCGCCTTGCAGCGCGGTGCGCAGGTTGGTGATTTCATCTTCGTCGACGAACAGATCGCTGTTACGCGTGACGCGGAACTGATGGCAGCCTTTGGCCGTGAGTCCCGGGAACAGCTCGCTGGCAAAGCGCAGCATGAGCGAGCTGAGCAGCACGAAGCTGTTGGGCAGGGGCGCCAGTGCCGGGGGCATGGGCACCAGACGGGGCAGTGCGCGCGGGGCCTGAACGATGGCGAGTTCGGCGTCGCGGCCGAAGGCGTCCTTGCCTTCCAGCTCGACGGCGAAGTTCAGGCTCTTGTTGAGCACGCGCGGGAACGGGTGGGCCGGGTCGAGCCCGATGGGCGTGAGCACCGGCACGAGTTCACGCAGGAAGTATTCGCGGGCCCATTCGACCTGGGCGTCATTCCACTGGCCGGAGGGGTGGAAGGCGATGCCTTCGGCCTCCAGGCGGGGCAGAAGGCTGTCGAACATGGCGTACTGCTTTTCGACGAGCGCCTGTGCCCGGGCGCAGACTTGCGTGTAAACTTGCTGAAACGTCATGCCGTCGGGCGTGAGCATGCCCGGATTCTCGCGCATTTGCTCCTTCAGTCCGGCGACGCGGATTTCGAAGAATTCATCCAGATTGCTACTCACGATACAGACGAAGCGCAGGCGCTCTAACAATGGCGTGGCCGGATCGGCCGCCTGGGCAAGCACACGTTCGTTAAACGCAAGGATGCCCAGCTCGCGGTTGAGCAGTGGGTAATTCATAGTAGACGTGCGAAAGACATGGGATTGGCGTGAATTCTTCATCCGTATTGTTACAGTTATATGACATTCACATTTGTCAACGACGTGTCATATTCGATTTGTAACTTATTCGTCATTTATTTGTCGAGTGCGCGTCATGCTTTTAATGTGAGGCATCGTGCATTCCGGCACTCTTCGCTCAGGCGCATCCCCACATGAGTACCCCATCGCCCTTGCTAGCGGCCGTCGATCTCGGCTCGAACAGTTTTCGCCTGATCATCGGCCGCGTTGAGGAGACGTCCGCCGGTACGCAGATCTATCAGGTCGATGCACTGCGCGAGCCTGTCAGGCTTGCCGCCGGCCTGAACGCTGAGAAGTATCTCGATCATCCGTCGCAACAGCGCGGCTGGGAGGTGCTCAAGCGTTTCGGAGAGCGGCTGCGCGGGTTTCATCCCGATCAGGTGCGTGCGGTGGCTACGAATACACTGCGTGTCGCGAAGAACGCGCAGGACTTTCTCGGTGAAGCACAGCGTGCGCTCGGGTTTCCCATCGAAGTGATTGCCGGGCGCGAAGAGGCACGTCTGATATACGCCGGTGCGGCACACTCGGTGCCCACGTGTCCGGGCAACCGGCTGGTGGTGGATATTGGCGGCGGCTCGACGGAGTTCATTATCGGGCAAGATTACGAGCCATTGATCATGGAGAGCCTTTATATTGGCTGCGTGAGTCATAGCCGGCTGTTTTTCCCGAGCGGTAATGTCGATGAATATGCGATGAAGCAGGCCGAATTGGCCGCTCGCCGCGAAATTCAGATTATTTCGGCGGCGTTTCGCGAGGCGGGCTGGTCGCAGGCCATCGGCTCGTCGGGGACGGCGCGAGCATTGGCCGAACTGCTCGAAGCCAACGGCTTCAACGACGGCGGCGTGCACGGCCTCACGCGCGGTGGCCTTGAGCGGCTCAAACGCGCTCTCATCAAGGCAGAGAACGCCAACCGTCTCAAGCTCGCAGGGCTCAAGCACGATCGTATTCCGGTGCTGCCCGGTGGTTTGTCGATCATGTTGTCCGTCTTCAATGAACTCGAAGTCGATCATATGGAGACGACCGACGCGGCGCTGCGGCTCGGCGTCATGTATGACCTGCTCGGACGTACGCAGCATCAGGACATGCGCGCCGTGACGGTCGAACAGTTTGTGCGCCGTTATGGCGTGGATCGTGCGCAGGCCGAGCGTGTCGGGAATCTGGCGATTTCGCTGTACCGACAGTTGCCCGTCGACGCGGTGGCTGGTGACGAAGAGGAGCAGGACGACGGACGCGAAGAAGGCGAAGCGTTGCTCAACTGGGCATCGTCGCTGCACGAGATGGGCTTGTCGATCTCGCACAGTGCGTACCACAAGCACTCGGCGTACATCGGCAGCAATGCAGATATGCCGGGCTTCTCGCGCCCCGATCAGGCGCGGCTGGCAGAGTTGCTGCTTGGTCACGTGGGCAAGCTGGGCAAGCTCGCGTCGCAGGCGCAGCAGGTCGATTGGCAGTTGCTGTTCTGTCTGCGACTGGCGGTGTTGTTCTGTCGTCGACGCACCGACGCCCTGCCGGACAGCATCGAGGTCGAGCGTCTTGACGATGGCTTTCAGGTATCTGTGCCGCGAGCGTGGATCGATGCCAATCCGCTCACCGACTACAGCTTGCAGCGTGAAGCGCAGGAGTGGGAGAAGATCGGCATGCGCTACAAGGTGGTGTACGCCTGAGACACTGCGGCTGATCCGCCCTGCATTCGGTGTGACGAAGAGGGAATGGCGGGGCAATGGGAAGGTTGAGGAAAAGCAAAAGCCCGGCAGATGCCGGGCTTTTTTTGTCCCTGATCGGGAGGAAATACATGGGGGAGGTGTCTGTCAGGCTTGTTTGAGCTTGTTCACGATGTCCGGTCCGAGGAAGTGGCGCGCGTAGCGCGGGTTCATGTCGGACAGACGGAACAGGGTAAGGAAGTCGGCGGTATTGAAGTCGGGGTCCCAGGCCGGTGCACCGCAGATGCGGGCGCCGAGGCGCAGGTAGCCCTTGACCAGCGCAGGCGGCTCGACTTCGAGGTTCGATTGCAGCTCGTCGACCGGCAGTGCGATGCGCGGCACGGCGTGGTATTCGGTCGGGGCCATGGCCGTGTCTTGCAGCTTGCGATAGAGGCTGGCGGCGTAGTGACCGCCGTCGGCCATCGGCACGCTGGCGCAACCGAGCATCGTCTCGTGACCATTACGCAGCATGTACTCGGCCAGACCGCTCCAGAGCGCCATGATGACGGCGCCGTTGCGGTATTCCGCGTGCACGCATGAGCGGCCGGTTTCGAGCATCTTCGGGCGCAGATGGTCGAGACGCGAGAGATCGAATTCCCCTTCGGAGTACAGACGACCCAGGCGTTTCGCCTGAGCGGGGGGCAATACGCGGTAGGTGCCGACAACCTTGAGCGAGTCCTGATCGCGCACGATCAGATGGTCGCAATATTGGTCGTATTCGTCGACGTCCAGACCTGCGGGGCCCTTGACCGACGCGCCCATTTCTTCTGCGAAGACCTGATATCTCAGGTGTTGGGCTTCCCGAAGCTCGCTTTCATCGCGTGCCCACGCCACAGCCAGATTCGGTTTGACAGGCGTTTCAGGGCGAGGAAGACGCCTCCGCGACGTAGGGGTCAGCGAAGAGAGCGGCATGGTGGGGTTCGGCAGGTCGCGCATAAAGGCCCTTTTTTTGACGGTCGCGTTGCGACGTACTTTAAAAAGCATCAATGTCGATTCCGTGAACGGTAGGCGACAATTCTATGACAAAACACGCAATGTCATGAGTCAGGTCCCGCTTCTGATGCCTTTCAAAGTCCGATTCATGCGGGTTTGCGGGCAGCGTGCCCGCCGCTGTCGAGTGGTGAGATCAAAGAAGATCGGGATTGACGACGGCGCGCACGACCACTTGGCTCTCGTCTTCACGGCGACGCGAGGCGAGCCACCAGATGCCGCCCTTCTTGATGGTCCAGTACGCTTCCTGTCCGCTGAGCAGGAGGGCGGCGAGTTGCCCGAGGGCGGGTTGGTGGCCGACGACCACCACGGTCTGGTTGTTGCCGGGCCAGTCGATGGCGCCCAGCAGGGTGATGGCGTTCGCACCGGGCGCGAGATCGCGCACGATACGTGGGGTCGGGGTGAGGGCCTGAGCGGTCTGGACTGCGCGTACGGCAGGGCTGGAGAGGATGATGGCGTCTTCCGGCAGACGGGGGCGCAGCCACTGAGCGGCTTTGTCGGCCTGTTTGCGGCCACGGTCGGTGAGTTCGCGAGCCAGATCGGCTTGGGCACTGAGGGAGAGGGCGGCAGGCAGGTTTTCGGCGTCGGCGTGACGCCAGAGAATCAGGTTCATTGACACAGGTTCTGACATGGTGAACCTCTCACTATGGGGGGCTTTCGTGGCGGCGGCGTGACCGTCGGCGAGGCATCGGAGACGTACTCATTGTGCCGGGTTCTGGCGGGAAAATACCTGCGTCGCGTGTGACCATTTGACGCGGCGCTCAGAACACACTAGAATCTCCCCTCTTTAGTCGGAGCGTAGCGCAGCCTGGTAGCGCATCTGATTTGGGATCAGAGGGTCGTAGGTTCGAATCCTATCGCTCCGACCAGCAGGATCAAGGGGTTACAAGATTTTTTCTTGTAACCCCTTTTTTTGTTTTTTTCCGTATAGGCGCTGTGTAGGCACTTGGTATCCGTATCAATCCATGTAGATACATCTCCCTGCCTCTCGTGAATTGGACGTATCCGTTCTCTGTACGGTTGAACATATTGAGTAGCTCGAATCCCGGGGCGAGCAGGTAAGCCAGAGTCGTCAATGGCACAAGAAAGTGCTGCCGTCCTGAATCAACTTCATGGTGAGGCCACTCGTGTACGCCCACTGGTCAAGCGAGCGGCTCGTGAATTCGGGCCTTTCGTCTATTTGCGCCGCTTTGGGATTGCCATGGAAGCGGGCGTCACGGCCCAATGCGCGAGCGACATACGAGCCTGAGATGTCGTGGTCGGCGACTAAGTCGACCGCATCTTTCGTGACCGCTGAAATTCAAAAATAAAAAAATCAACGATGTACGTGATTCTACGTAGTTCGACATAAATCAACGATGTCAAATATTGACTTGATGCATGGGGTTGTTCCGAAAAAAGCATCGGAGTAAATAAAAACAAATAAACATGTCGAAACCCTAAAGAAATCTATATCTCGATCCGTAATGCTCTGTCTGGGCTGGTTATCGCCAGTTAGGAATCCGAGGGGAACGGCGTCTTGCGCAAAGCTGGCACATCACGATAGCCGGCGCATGAGATGCCGTTTCGGGGAACGCAGACGATGTGACTGTGAGTCGCATTCGACGCGGCCTTCGGATGTTGGGAGCAGTATCACAATCAAAAGAACGAAGATCAGATGCCTTGGCAATCAACGCGCGAAGTCTCGCCGTTGGCCGGCGAGATTGGCGGGCACAGCAAACGCAGTTCGGGGTTTCAGCGGTTTAAACGAGTATCGAGGTACGGCCTGGCGACAATGCTCGCTGCGGCCGCGCATTGTCATGCCGCCGGCATTGTCCCGGACGGCGGCACCACAACCTCCGTCACCGTTGGCGCGGACGGCCGTCAGAACGTCAACATCGCAGCCCCCGTCTACGGCGTCTCACACAACACGTACACCAGCTTCAACGTAGACCGCGCCGGTGCGACCCTTAACAACACCGGGGTGAACGCACGGACCATCGTCAACGAAGTGACGGGAACCGCGGCCAGCCTGATTCAGGGACAGATTGCCGTGGCCGGGCCGCGCGCGAACGTCATCCTCGCGAATCCGAACGGCATCACCGTCAACGGAGGATCGTTCGTCAACACCGGCCACGTCGCCCTCAGCACCGGACAAGTGTCGTTCAGCGACGTCCTCGTCGCCCCCGGCCTGTACCAGCGCAACGTGGTACTCAACACCGGCCAGGGCACCATCGAAGTGACAGGCGGTGGGCTTGCCGGGACGCTGATCGGTCTGGAACTCATCGCCAAGACGGTCAGGATCAGCGCCCCCATCACAAACGACTTCTCGTCGCCCACGGCGTACGTGCGCGTCATCGCCGGTAGCAGAAAGGTCTCTCTCAACACGAGCTTCTCCCCGGACGACAACAACAACGACTGGGTGACGTTCGCCAACAGCCAGCAGTCGAACCCCAACGCCATCGCGCTCGACATCGAACCGACTGGCAGTATCACGTCCGGCCGGATTCAATTGTTGACGACTGATCTCGGCGCGGGCGTGCGTCACGCGGGTGCGATGATGGCCAATGCGGGCGACTTTTCACTGACTTCCGCAGGCGATGTGCTCCTCGCCCCGTCGAGCAAGATCAATGTCGCGAACAATCTGTCATGGCAAGCGAGCGGACAAACCGCGATGCGCGGTGCGTCGATCCTCACCGGCGGCTCGATCAACCTGTCCAGCGGCAGCGTAGTTGTGGAGAACGCGGGCGCAATCCAATCGACGCTCGTATCCTCGCGCAGCGGCATCGTCCTCAACGCCCAGGGCGACATCACGAACGTCAGCAGCCTGATTCAGGGCGTCACGCGCGACCGCACATTGACGTCGTCCGAAGGCGCAATCACGTTCAACGCTGGCGGGACGATCACCAACACCTCGGACCCCGCCAATCCGGGCGGAGCATTCGGCGTCGTCTTCGGTGTGAACGACGACGTCGTCATGCACGCCGCACGCGACATCGTCAATCTGAACGCGCGCATCGAATCGAACCAGTCGGTCACGATGGCGGCGCAAGGCGATCTCAGCAACGTCATCTCCCACACCGAAGGCGCGAACGGCGGCGTCGCGACCGCCTACGCCAATAGTGGCCGACGCTGGCTGCTCTTCTCCACCCGCGACGAAGGCTTCTCCGTCGACTACGGCTCGCTTCCAGCGCCGAGTCAGCTTGCCTACATCATTGCGGACGCTGGCAACGTCACCCTCTCGGGCCGTAACGTCTACAACACGGGCGGCACCGTGTTGACCAACGGCGGCGATATCCGCGTGACGGCGACAAACACGCTCGTCAATCAGGCAATCATGACCGGGCAGGCGTCGTACCAGCGTTCGTGCTTCATCTTCTGCCGGGCGGAGGCGTCGAGCACGACGGCGTCCTTCGGCGGCCAGATGCAGGCATCGGGCAACATTTCGCTCGCCGCGGGACAAAGCGCGACGAACATCGGCGGCAACGTCATCGCCTGGAGCGGTAATCTCACGGTCGACGCGCCACTCGTCACCGCACAGGGACTGCTCGGGTACACCGCTTACAACGGCACGCGTGGCCTGAAGGCGTGGTTCGGCAATCGCTGGGCGGCGATCTACGCGCAGAACGACGGCGGCCTGTTCTCGGCGGCTTCGGGTGAGGTTGTCCTGACCGGGCGCGGCATGATCAAGGGCGGCGTTATCACCGGGGCGAAAGGCGTGCGCGCCGCGCAGGGCATCGAGACGGCCTTCGTGCCGTATCGCGACCCGGTCAGGATCGGCACGCATCTCGGCCTGACGACGTGGTTCGGTCTATGACGATGCACCGCCCTTATCTCCCAAGCGTCGTCGCTACGTCCTTGATGGTCGTCTCCGGCGCAATGCACAACGCGCTCGCGCAAACGCCTCCCGGGCTGCCGCCGATACCGTCGACCCCCGCGGGTATCACGCCGCAACAGGACCCCGCACAGCGCTTGCTCGACGAACAACGCAGCCGCGAGTTGCAGCGCGAACTCGACCGTCAGCCCGCGCAGATTGAGGTCGCGCCATCGGCGTCGACGCAGGTGCCAGACCTCCCGGCAGACGCCGACATCGACACGCTGCCGGACCCGGAACCGACGTTTCGCATCGACCGGATCGTCTTCAAAGGCGACACAGTCCTCAGTGCCTCGGAACTCGACCGGATCACCGCACCGTTCCTGCACAAATCGCTCGGGCGGCGACGCATCGACTTACTGATGCGTCGCCTGACGGAAGCCTTCGTTGCACGCGGTCTCATCACTACGCGCGCCTACCTCGCCACGCCGCAGAACCTGTCGTCCGGCACGCTGGCGATCACGGTCGTCGCAGGCCGCATCAGCGGTTTCACGTTGAACGGTGGTGCGCTGCGTCCCTCGGCCACGGGCGACGGCAAACAAGGCGACGGCGGCGGCCTGCTGACGGACGCCGGTACGGCATGGGCCTTTCCCGCATCGGTCGGCGATGTCCTCGAACTCCCCGCGCTCGAACAAGGCGTCGACCAGATCAACCGTCTACGTCGCAATCAGGCGCAGATCCAGATTCTCCCCGGGCAGGCGGCGGGTGAGTCGATTGTGGCGATCCAGAACCCGTTCGGCAGCCGTCTGAATTACAACGTCGGCTTCGACAATTACGGCAGTACGGCGACCGGCAAATGGCGCACACGCGCGTCGGTGGAGGCGGGGAACGTCATCGGCTTGCAGGAATCGCTGAGCGTGTCCTACGTGGGCACGCGTGATAGCAACGCGCTTGTCGTGTCGGCGGCCGTCCCCTACGGTTTTCAAACGTTCAGCTACACCGCAGCTCTTTCCGAATACCAGCAGATCATCGGCGGCACGGCGTTGCTCTATGGCCGCACGCTCAGCCAGATTTTCGGCTGGAACAATGTTCTCAGACGCTCGTCCTCGGGGCGAATAAGTCTCGACGTCACCCTCACGAAGCTCTCCACCGAGCGCGACGTCAACGACATTCCGCTGTCACCGCAAGACCTGACGATCCTGCGCGTGGGTGTCTCCGGCCTCTGGCGCTTCACGCGCAACGGTCAGCCCGGCGCGTTGACGGCGTCGCTCGGCGTGTCGCAGGGCTTGCCGTGGCTCGACGCCTCGCGCGATTTCGACGGCATTCAGAAGCAGGACGCCCACGCCCAGTTCACCAAACTCGACGCCAGCACGACCGTCCAGATGCCGCTTGCACAGATCGGCCCGACGGTCTGGACGTGGCGCACCACGCTCACCGGCCAGTACAGCGCCGTGGCCCTGTTCGGCAATGCGCAGATATTCCTCGGCGGCACGGACTCCGTGCGCGGCTTCATGCAAGGTGGTATTGCGGGCGACAGCGGCTTCTACGTCCGCAATGAGGCCGTGTGGGCCAACGCCCCTGTCTGGCAAGGCCTGCGCTGGGAGCCGTACGTGTTCCTTGATGGCGGCAAAGCGCATCTGTTGGCCGAAGCCGGGTGGCCGACGCTGATCGGTGCCGGAGCCGGGGTTCGCGCGCAATGGCAGTTCCGTGGACAGACATTCTCCGGCGAACTGATGGCGGGCCGTGCGCTCGTGCAGCCGTCGTCTATGGGGCCGAAAGGCAGTGTCGTTCTCGTCACGCTCAACTGGGCGGGATGAATTCCGAAGATGCGGGCCTACGAGCATTCAGGCGACTGGCTCGCAGCGTCCGTCAACGTTGTGGGAGAGGTATCGATGAAAGCGAAGTTCAGCCGTATGTGGATGGCTGCGGGCGTATGCGCAGCATTGGGCATGGTGACGTTGCCGGCGATGGCGGCGAAGTCTGCGGCCGCGTTGTCCGCTGCGAAGGCGGACGCCAAGGGTGACAGCAAGGCCAGCGCGGAGAAGCCGTTGCCGTCCGACGCGATCGCCAGCGTCAATGGCGTAGCGATTCCGAAGGTGTCCGTCGACGCAATGGTCAAGGCGAGCGGCCAGCCCGACAGTCCGCAACTGCGTGAATTGTTCAAAGGGCAGTTAATCGCCAATGAACTGCTCAAGCAGGCAGCGCAGAAGCAGCACTATGAGGCGCGCCCCGAAGTGCAGGCCGCCGTCGAAGCGGCGAAGACGATGATCGTCACGCGCGCGTTCATGACGGAGCACCTCAACGCTGCGCCGGTCAGCGACGCAGATGTCAAGGCGAAATACGACGCCGTCGTCGCCACGCTGGGCGAGAACGAGTACCACGCGAGCGTCATTGCCGTGCGTGACGCCGTCACCGCGCAAACCGTGCTCGATCAACTGAAGAAGGGCGGCGATTTCGCAGCGTTGGCGCGTCAGTACAGCCAGGGGCCGAACGCTGCCCAAGGCGGTCAGTTGAACTGGGTGTCGTTCAAGACACCGATCACGGCAGGCAACACGCAGAACTGGCCGCAGCCGATTGCCGAAGCGCTGGTGAAGCTGCCCAAGGGCGGCGTGTCGAGCGAGCCGTTGCAGATCGGCGATCAACTGTGGATCTTGCGCGTCGACGACAAGCGCGCCACGCAGATTCCGAAGTTCGAGGAAAGCGCGTCTTTGCTGCGCAAGCAACTCGAACAGGTGGCGATGGAAAAGGCCACGGCGCAAATGATCGGCGATCTCGTCAAGAGCGCACGCATTCAGCAGTAATCCGGAAGTCATCGAACGATGCCGGGCGCGGGCGAGCCGCCCCGCCGGGCGTCGTTCGACCTTGTCGCGTTTCGACGAGTCGCAGTTAGCGGCACGCAGTCGTCAGTAGTTGGCAGTCAGCAGGTCATCGAGCCGCCGCACGTTGTGTGGCGGCCTCGCGGTACGCACGTACAAAAAACGAACAGGTCACGTCATGAACGCATCTTCGCGAGGATTCACCGAAGCTGGGGAAAACGCACGTCAGTCGATGGACATCGACGACGAGGCGACAGATTTCCACTTCCCGGAGAAGCCTGCGATTCGTCTATGGCAGCGTGCCATTGCGGCCTGCGTTGCGCTGACGTTGCTCGTCAGCCCGATCTCCTTGACGTTCGAACTGAGCCAGTCGGCCGCACGTGAACTGGCGGCTAACACCACCGGGAAGGCGGGCTTCGACGAGACCGCTCTAACGGTGCTGCGCTCGCTCGCGTCGCTGCGTGTTCACGTCGGTATGCACACGGCGTCCGCCGCGCCGATCACCGATCCGACCGCGCCGGTCGTCTTCGCACCGAAGATCACCACGAGCGGCAACGGCATCCCCGTCGTCAACATCACGGCGCCGAACGCCGCAGGTATCTCACTCAATCAGTACCAGAGCTTCAACGTCGATGCGGCTGGCCTGATCCTCAACAACAGCCTGCTTAACGGCACGTCGCTCAATGGCGGAGCGATTGCTGCCAACCCGAATTTGTCGGGCCGCACCGCGAGCACCATCGTCAATCAGGTGACGTCGTCCGGCGGCGCTTACGCATCGGCACTCAACGGTCCGCTCGAAGTGTTCGGCGCGCCCGCCACGGTGATCATTGCGAACCCGAACGGCATCTCCGTGCGTGGCGCGGGCTTCACCAACACCATTGGCGTCACGCTGACGACCGGCACGCCGCAGTTCCTCTCGGGCCCGGGCGGCACGCCCACCGATTTCGCGAACGCCAACGCGCTCGGCTACAACGTCAACAGCGGCCATATCCAACTGGAAGGGAATGCCGGGATGAACGGTCCCGGCAGCGGCATCGAAGGCACTGTTGGCGCGATCGATCTTATCGGTCAGACGGTCGGCATCAACGCGCCGTTGTACGCGGGCACGCGCATCAACGTCATCACCGGCAATCAGCAGGTGATGACGGGAGCCGTAGACGGTACGGGCACGCGCTACATCACGTCGGCCAACGGCGCGGCCAATACGGCGCAAGCCATCCAGAGCGCGACGGGCAACGCGCAGGCATTCGCCATCGACGCGACGCGCTTCGGCGCAATGACCGCCGGACAGATTCAGGTCATCGGCACGACGGCCGGTCTCGGTGTGCGCATGGCGGGCGATCTCGCATCGACGACGGGCGACCTCACGCTCTCGTCGGGCGGCGATCTGACCGTGGCCAACCATGCAGCGCAGCAACAGGTGCAGATGACGAGCGCGGGCAACGTCGCGCTCAGCGGCACTGGACTCGGCGAGACCGGCTATCGACTGACGGCGACCGGCGATGTGACGTCGGCCGGTTCGCTGCAATCCGGTAAGGCGATGGACGTGCAGGCGGGCGGCAATCTCACGCTCGCGAACCTTCAGTCGAACGGCGACACCGCGTTGAGTGCAACGAAGGCACTGGCGCTGAAGGAGGCGCAAATCGGCGGCAATCTGTCGCTCGCGACGCAGGACGGTGCGCTGGGCGACATCCGTCTGACGGGGCCGGTGACGGTGGGCGGCACCCTCGTCGCAAACGCCGCGCGCAGTCTTGTCGTCACCGACAGCACGGGCGCGAACGGCAATGTGTCCGTCATCACCGGCGGCGATTTCCAGATCGCACAGGGCGCACGTCTGACGGGCCACAGCGCGGTATCGACGCAATCGGGTGGCGACACGCGCATCGACGGCACGCTGGCGTCCGGCGCACAACTCGACATGACGTCGAATCGCCGTCTCGACGTGCAGGGCGATGTGGCGTCGAGCGGCACCGCACGCCTGAGCGCGGGCGAGACGCTGAATGTCGACGGCACGTTGCTCGGGCAAGCCGATGCGTCGCTGCGCGCAGGCAGCGACATCACGGGCAAAGGCAAGCTCGCTTTCGGCACCGATGCCACATTGCGCGCCGGGCGCGATATCTCGCTGACCGGGGCGCTGCTCGCTGGCGCACTGGACGTCGAAGCGGCGAACGCCATCTCCCTGGCCGATGTGCAAAGCACGGGTGTCGCCGCATTGCGCGCGTTGGGCAATGCGGGCGGCGGCGACATCGCCCTGCAAGGCAAAGTCTCGTTCTACGGTGCGGCGGCGCTCACGGCAGCGCGCGACATTCTCGTGAATGGCACGACGGCCGGTGCGGATGCCGTGACGCTGAACGCCTCGCGCGACCTCAACGTCGCAGGCTCGCTTCAGACGGCGGGCACCGCGAATGCGCTGACGATCACTGCGGGCAATGCCGTCACCGTCCCCGGAACGATTCAAGCGAGCGCGGACCTCAAAGCGACGGCCGGTACAACGCTCGACGTAGCAGGCAGCGCAACTGCAGCGGGCGACGTCGCCCTGCAATCCGGCGGCGACATGCGCGTGACGGGCAACGTGTCCGGCCAACGTACCGGCAAGCTCGACGCCGGGGGCAATCTCGACATCGGCGGCGGCGCGCATTTCCTCGGCGACACCTGGCTGACGTCCGGTGCGAACGCCACGCTTGGCGGCAAGTTGCAGACGGCGAACCTCGTCGTCACGAGCCGCAACGCGGTCACGCTGGGCGATGTCCAGACCGGCGGCACGCTCGACGTGCTGGCGCGCGGTCTCGACGGCAGTGGCGACATCCGCGTGACCGGGCCGTTGGCGTCCTTCGGTGTGGCGACGATGAATGCCGCACGCGATGTCGTCATCGCCAGCACTGGCAAGATCGAGGCGAACGACAAGCTCATCGTCACGGCACAGCGCGATGCGCAACTCGACGGTGGTGTGACGGCAGTCGGCGACGTGGCGATTACCGCGACGTCCGGCAATCTGAGCACGACGGCGAACCTGAGTACGAATAGTCAGCTTGCATTGACCGCCGGGCAATCGGTGACGCTCGGCGCACCGCAGACGAGTGCCATCGGTAACGCCACGGTCACCGCAGGACAGGACATCGTGCTGAGCGGCGCGCTGGTCGGACTTGCGGGTGTCCTGCAAGCCGGACGCGATCTCGTCGGCGCAGGGGCGTCGGCGTTCACCAACACCGCGACGCTCGGCGCGAACCGCAACGTCAATCTGTCCGGCGTTTTGCAGGGCAACGGTGTGAGCGTGACGGCGGGCAACAGCGCGACTGTTTCCAGCGTCACGTCCAATGGTCTGTTCTCGGTATCGGCCAACGGCAACGCGGGCGGTGGCGACGTCGTCATCAACGGCGAGTCGAGTGTGGTTGGTGCAGTCACGCTGAAGGGCACGCGCGACGTCACTGTCGCAGGCATTTTGCAGACGGGCGAAGACGCCACGCTCACTGGCGCACGCGACGTCAATATCACGGGCACGGTCCGCACGGCGAAGGACGCAACGCTGACGGCGACGCAAGGCAGTGTCAACGTCGACGCGCAGGGCAAGCTCGGCGTCGGCGGACAACTGAACGCGTCGGCGGGGACGGACGTCGTCATGGGCGGCCAGACGGCGGTCGCGGGCAACACGACGCTGACCTCGGGGCGCGACACGGTCGTTCAGGGCGCGCTGAACGGTCAGGGCACCGGACGAATCGATGCAGGCCGCGACGTGAGCGGCGCAGGCTCGGCGTCGTTCACCGGTGCGCTCGACGTGAGCGCAGCGCGCGACGTCGACCAGAGCGGCCTGTTGCAGGGCGGTGGTCTGACGGTCGTCGCGGGCAACAGCGTGACCGTCAAGAACGCACAGTCGACCGGCGCATTGACGCTCACTGCCAAGGGCCTTGCAGGCGGTGGCGACGTGATCGTCAATGGCGAATCCGGCGCACCGGGCACCGTATCGTTGCAGGCCGCGCGCGACATCAGCGTGGCGGGCACGCTCGGCGGCGGCGCGGGCACCACGCTCGACGCGCAACGCGACATCGTCGTGGGCGGCGCGATCCAGTCGGTAGGCGACGCCGACCTGACGGCGCACGGCGGCAGCATTCGCGCGACGGGCGGTGTGAGTGGCGGGGCGAATCTCTTCTTCAACGCAGCGCAAGACGTTGCGCTTGGCCAGTCGACGAGTGCATTGCGCGACGTCACGATCAACGCCGGACGCGATCTGCAGCTCGGCGCGGTGTTGCTCGGTGTGAACGCGAACCTGACGGCGGGCCGCACGTTGCTCGACACCGGCGACGGCAGCAGCAAGGCTGTCTTCACGGGCAACGCCACGCTCGCGTCGGCAGGCGACACACGACTCACGGGCGGCGTGCAGGCGAATGCCATCGACGTGACGGCGGGCGGCAATGCAACGCTCGGCGTCCTCAACTCGGCCACCGGCATCAAGGTCACGACGACCGGCACGGCGGGCGCGCTGGGCGGTCCGGGCGACATCGTCTTCAATGGCGCAGTGTCGTCGCCGAATGCGTTCTCGGCGACGGCCGCGCGCGACATTCTCCTTGCGGGCAGCGTGGCGTGCGGTGCGGCTTGCGAACTGACCGCACAACGCAATCTGTCGGTGACGGGCACGGCGCTCACGATGGGCGACCTCTCGCTCATTACGCGGATGGGCGATCTCGCCATCAGTGGGGAGGTGACGACGGCGGGCGCGCTGCTGGCGACGAGCGCGGGCAACGCAACGCTTGGCGGCAAGCTGAGCGTGCAGGGCGATTTGCGCGCTACTGCTGCCAACGATCTCACGCTGACGGGGCAAACCAATGTGCAGGGTATCGGCGCGTTGCGCGCCGGTCGCGACATCCTTGGTGACGGCACGGCATTGTTCGGTGGCGACGTCACGCTCGATGCCGGGCGCAACACGGCGCTGACGGGCGCGTTGTCCGGCCAGAATGTCGACGTCCACGCTGCGAACAATGCGGGCCTGCATAACGTGCAGGCGACCAAGGCACTGACGGTGACGGCGGACGGCGGCGACGTGGCTATCGCTGGCGACGCCGTTGCACTCGGCACGGTGACACTGACCGGCGCACGCGACGTCGCAGTCACCGGCAAGACGGTCGGTGGTGACAACGTCACGGTGAGCGCCGCGACGGGCGACATTCGTCTGCAAGGCGACACGGCTTCCGAGCATAACCTCACGCTGACGGCGGCGAACGGCGCAATCACGACGGGTAATGCGGGCGCGCAGGGCGACGTCACCGTCAATGCGGGCAAGTCGCTGACGATGCAAGGCGACACGACGGCCAACGGTCTGGTGCGTTTGGCGTCCGGCGGCGAAATGACGCTGGGCAACGTGCGTAGCGTCGTTGCAGACGCTGTCGCCGGTCTACTGACGGCAGGCGGTAAGCTCAGCGCTACGTCGCTCACGTTCGGCAATGGTGGCCTCACCACGGTGTCAGGTGGCGCGACGCAAGTCACCGGAGCCATCGTCGCAGGCGATGCCCTGACGATGACCACGACAGGCGACTTGACTGCGGGCGCTATTCAGGCGGGCAAGTCGGCCACGCTCAC
>JARLJF010000005.1 GCA_031291335.1 Pandoraea sp.
AACCGATGCCAAAACGGGGAGTTGGTGCGAGGAAGGGGACTCGAACCCCTACACCCTTGCGGGCGTCAGGACCTAAACCTGGTGCGTCTACCAATTTCGCCATCCTCGCAGCCCGTGGGCGTCGTCACCTTTGTGAGGAAACGACATCCCGGCATCGGGTCGACGGCATGCGTGTCCTGGCGGACATGAAAAGGGGCGACTCATCGCCCCCACTGCATGCGTCAAAGCAGGCGAGCATTCTACACGAAGTGAATTTGACCGGCAATCTCCAACGACGTCGACACCCCCTCCCCCGCCCGCGTAAGTCCGCAATGCTAGAATTCGCACCAATTCATGGCATTTGCCCCGGTTGCGCCCCCGCGTACCGACGTCCGGGCACCTGACCAAACCGATACCCCATTCGCATGCAACCCCACGAGACCGCCGACGACTCCTCCGGCACCCAAGTCAGCCCCGCGCACGCCAACGACTACTGCCGCCAGAAAGCAGGCCCGCCCGGCTCAGCGCTCTATTACGCGTTGCTCCAACTGCCGCCGTCCAAGCGCGATGCCGCCTACGCCGCTCACGCCTTCTGCCAGGAAGTCGCCGATATCCACGCCGCCGTCCATGACCCCGGCGTCGCCCACGCGAAACTCGACTGGTGGCGTCAGGAACTGGCGCGACTCTTCGCCGACACCCCGGCGCACCCCGTCAGTCACGCGCTCGCCCCTGTCATCAAAAATAGTGGCCTCACGCGCGCCACGTTCGAAGCCGTCTTGCATGGCGCCGAGATGGATCTCTCCCAGATGCGCTATCTCGACTTCGCCGGCCTCTCGCACTATTGCGACGCTGCCGGCGGCGCGCCCGCCGAACTCGTCTCCCACGTCTACGGCTTCGACAACCCGCAAACCCCTACCCTCGCCCGCGCCTTGGGCCACGCCATCACGCTTGGGCGTCGCGTCTCCGACGCAGGCGTCGACGCCAGGGCCGGATACGTCTACTTCCCCATCGACGAGTTGCAACGCTTCGGTGTCACCGCCGCCGATCTGCAAAACGGCAAGTACTCGCCCGCGTTCGTAGAACTCATGAAGTTTCAGCACGCCCGCGCGCGTCAAGCCATTACCGAAGCAGCAGCGGCCATCCCCAAACAAGACCGTCGCAAGCAAAAGCCACTGCTCGCCCTCGCCGCATTGCAATTGGCACTGATGGACGAAGTCGCCGCCA
This sequence comes from Pandoraea sp., assembly GCA_031291335.1. GTDB lineage: Bacteria > Pseudomonadota > Gammaproteobacteria > Burkholderiales > Burkholderiaceae > Pandoraea. The sequence continues at coordinate 1,204 of JARLJF010000005.1, forward strand.
GCGATTACCAAGTACTGCATCAACGCATCGACCTCACGCCCCTGCGCAAATTCTGGCGCGCCTGGCGCGCTCGCTGAGCAAACTGCCGCTCAACTGCATCCCAGCTCCACACAGATCCGCGACATCGCCCGAGCGATTCGCGGATCGCGGCTCGTTGAAACGAACGGCGAAACCATCCCTGTCTCAGTCACCCAGCATTCGGCACGCCACGCTAACACGTCGGCGCGTCAAGCTCACAGCGCATGTAACATGCTCAACGCGCAACGCCAACACCTCGAACGCACAACGCCGCACCTCAAGCCCGCAACACATCCAGCGGTTTAAACGCACCCCCTAGCACCGGCTGTGGATTCAGCCCCCACCAGCGCTGCAGTACTGTCGCGTACACATCCCGGAAATCGACCGCGAACGGCAGATTGCCATTCCCATCGAGCCGATCCAGTCGCGGCACTTCTCCGTAGAGGCCTCCACGAACGCGTCCGCCCGCGATGAAATGCGGTGCCACCGTGCCGTGATCCGTCCCATTGCTCTGATTCTCTCGCGGACGCCGACCGAACTCCGCATACGTGACGATCATCGTCGACTGCCAGCGATTCAGCTCGGTCAATCCCGCTCGCAACGCCATCATTCCCTGCGACAACTGACGTAGCAAATTCGCCTGCTGCCCCGGTTGATTCTGGTGCGTATCGAACCCATTAAGCGTCAGACGCAATACCGCAACCCCGCGCCCCGGCTGCGGCACGCCGGTCGGGGAATCCGCCGCAGCGACCACCTGCAACGCCGTCTTCACCACGTTACCAAACGCCCCCGGCGGCATCGGCGCACGCAACACATATTGCCCCTGCCGCGGACGCAACCCGTCCGCCGCCTTCACAATGTCGTTCTCCACACGCAGCACATGCGCCAGCGCCGGATTGCTGACCTGGGCCGCATTCGCCGACGCCAGATTCGCATCTCGCAAAAACTGCGCCGGATTGGTCAACGTCACCGCCCGAGCCCCGCCGCTCAGCGGCCCCAACTCCGCACTCCCCACGATCACACCATCCGCATCGAACCCTGGCGGCACCGACTGCTCCGCGAACGCGCGCGATAGCCAGCCGTCGCGCAAATACTCATCCGAGCGCGACGCCGTATTCCATATCTCGATCGACCGGAAATGCGACAGATTCGGCTGCGGATACCCCACACCCTGCACGATCGCCAACTCCTTCGCCTGCCACATCGGCAACAACGCCCGCATCTCCGGATGCAAACCACTACGCTCGTCCAGTTGCACGACCTGCTCGCGCTTGATGCCGATACTCGGGCGCAGGCTGGCGTACGTCGGGTCCGCATAGGGAATGACCGTATTCAAGCCGTCATTGCCGCCCTTGAGTTCAATCAGGATCAGCAGGTTGCCGTAATTGCCACCCGCCGTCGGCAATATCCCGGACAGATCGCGCGCGGCAGCAAACACCGGCATCGGGGACAACCACGCAGCACCCAGGCCACCGGCGAAAGTCAGAAAATTACGTCGACGCATCTCACACCTCTCATGGCTCGCCCCGCACGGATTGACGCGCAGACTTCGCCCAATGACATCCATCCTGTGCTACCCGCCATCACACCATCACAGCAGCGCGTCAGCACTTCGTCACTTCAACTGATACGCGGGGTCCATCAGTAACGCTTGCAAATAGGCCGCGCTATTCACGCCGGGCGTCTGCGGCGCCGCTGGCGCAAACGGCAACACCGCCCGCTGCAACGCGTCGCGCGACGCCTCATCCGGGACATCGACCGGTCCCAACGCGTAAGGTTGCAGCCAGCGGGACAGATCGAAACGCACGCCCGCAACCGTTCTCGGCATCGCGACTGCCGGACGCAACGCCGTGCGCTGCACGCCTGGGCGCGCCGAGAACTGCGGCGACATCATCGCCGGGCCACCGGCATTCGCGTTCTCCGTCGCACGGAACATGCGCTCGACGAGCTGCTTGCGTGCGAGCAACGTGGTGCTGTCAATCCACGCGTCACCGCCCGGCCACCCCTTCACATTCGGCGGACGGAACAGGTCCTGCCCAAGCACGCGCATCTGCTGAGCCAGCATCTGTGGGTCGTCATAACCAATGTCGAACTCGCGCACCGTATCCGTGACGAACTCGGACGGCGACTTGACCAATGTCCCGCGCGTTCGGGCATCCCAGAAGGCAGGCGTCAGCAATAGGGCGCGCAATGCCACACGAATGTCGTAACCGCTCTCACGGAAGGCACCCGCCACACGCTGGACCTGCGACGGATCGGGCGTCGGCGATACAAATTCGCGCCACAACTTGCCGGTGACGAACGTCGCCGTCTCCGGACGCGCCAACAGAATATCGAGCACCTGATCGCCATCGAAATCACCCGTCTGGCTGAGCACGGTCTTCGTGCCCGTGTCATGGACATTGGCGCGCCAGACGTAGCTCATCGTCGGTCGATCAATGCTCCAGCCGGTATAGGCACGCGCCGCCTCACGCACGTCCTGCTCGGTGTAATGCCCCTCGCCCAACGTGAACAACTCCATCACTTCACGCGCGAAATTCTCATTGGGACGCCCCTTCCGACTGCCCGCCCCATCGAGATAGATGAGCATCGCCGGGTCTTTCGACACCTCATGCAGCAAGACGCCAAAATTGCCCAGCGCATTCGCGCGCAGCAGCACGTTCTGGCGATACAGCACGACGGGCTCACGCACCTTGTCGTCGCTCGACACGAAGTGGTTATGCCAGAACATCGTCATGCGCTCGGTGAGCGGCGACGGCGTACTCGCCATCTCCTGCGCCCACCACGCGGCCAGCGACGCCGCCATGCGATCGCGTCGCTGGTTAAGCTCGCGGCGCTGATCGTCGGTCATGTTCTTGACGGGCACCCCGTAAAGCGGCGGGTCGGCAGCCCAGGCAGGCGGCGGTGTCACGGCGGTACGCCGCGCTTCATCCAGCAGACGATCGACGGCTTGCGCACGCGTGAGCCCAACGAACGGTGCAAGCTCACGCGCGTCGGGCGAGTAGCCGGTACGGGTGAGCAGGTAGCGGGCGTCGTCCGCTGTGAGGGGACGCGTCGATGAATCGGCGGCGGCACTTCCGCCGCGAGATGACGTCGAACGCGCCGGGTGCACGGCGCTCGCATGCTTCGTCCCCGCGGCCTGGGCTGCCAACGGCGACGCGAGCCACATGGCGGCCAACAAGCCGGGTATGAGCCGACGATACGCGAGGGGTTTCGTTTTGCGCTTCAGCCGATCGGCTGGCGCCGTCGTCGCTGCCCCCGCCTTCGTCGCCTCAATTCGCAGACGGCGGGCGCAAAAAAAGCCAGCGTCGGCAGAGGCTGGCGGTATTGGTTTCGGCTTCATGAGACGCTCACGTCAAAATGACATCAATGGCGTATTGGGAGAAGCGTTTGGCGACGTTTCTGAAACTTGTCTTCCAGCATTGACGCAGCGCGTGTCATATCAATGACTATACAACTCGCGCACGGCGTCTTGAATATGTTGACGAAGCAAGCGCCGGTCTTCCGGCGACATATGACCGTTCGGGCGGCGGCCCTGCGGCGTATTCGGGAGATCGTCGTTGCGCCGCTCGGCACCGGCATCTCCCTGAGGCGGTGCATTCTTCGACGGATTGCGAGGCGATGGCGCCGGCGCAGCGCGCTGCACGCCATGCGACTGCGTACTGAAATGGGGCACGGGACGGGCATACGTCACGCCCAGGTGTCCCCAGAGCATGATTCCCCCGAACAGTAGCGTCAACTCAGCAGCCCATCTCATCTTGTGCGTTTGTCCTTCATGCCATACAGCAGGTTTTCGCCCTGGCAGGGGTGCAAGTGTACCCACTGCCTATAGTCAGCGCACAAGCGGTAGGGTAAATTGTGTAACCCTTTGTAACCCGCTTTGGCGGCCTCCTCAGTTCGCAACATTTCGGGCTAAGATACGTGGCATGGAAAACAAAAATTCTCCCAAAATTCTGGTTGTCGACGACGATCCGCGCTTGCGCGACCTGCTGCGTCGTTACCTCGGGGAACAGGGTTTCAATGTCTTTGTGGCCGAAAATGCAACGGCCATGAACAAGCTTTGGGTGCGCGAGCGCTTCGATCTGCTCGTGCTGGACCTGATGCTCCCCGGTGAAGACGGTCTCTCTATTTGTCGCCGTCTGCGTGGCGCCAATGACCGCACGCCGATCATCATGTTAACGGCCAAAGGCGAGGATGTCGACCGAATCGTCGGCCTGGAAATGGGCGCGGACGATTATCTGCCCAAGCCCTTCAATCCGCGCGAACTCGTCGCCCGGATTCACGCCGTCTTGCGCCGCCAGGCACCGCCCGAACTACCCGGCGCGCCCAGCGAAACCATGGAGACGTTCGAGTTCGGCGACTTCGCCCTGAACCTCGCCACCCGCACGCTTACCAAGAACGGCCAGGAAATTGCGCTCACGACGGGCGAGTTCTCGGTCCTCAAGGTGTTCGCCCGCCATCCACGTCAGCCGCTGTCCCGCGAAAAGCTGATGGAACTGGCGCGCGGACGTGAATACGAAGTCTTCGATCGCAGCCTCGACGTGCAGATCTCGCGTCTGCGCAAGCTCATCGAGCCGGACCCGGGCAGCCCCCGCTTCATTCAGACGGTCTGGGGCCTCGGCTACGTGTTCATCCCGGACGGCGGCGCGTGATCTTCCGCCTTCACGTCTCACGCAGCAAAACGACGCCGGTCGCGATAAGCTCGCTCACCGGCGTTGTGTCTTGGTTCATGCCGCATCCAATGCCGTACATCGTTCTTCGTCCAGGCACCTGCCACCCGGCAACCCACGCCTGCAGACACGCACCCATCTCGCTTTAGACGGAGCAACCCCATGCATCCGATCCGGATGGTACGCGGGCTGTTCGGCGGTCTGTTCTGGCGTACCTTTTTCCTCATCGCACTGCTCATCGGCGTCAGTCTGGCCGCCTGGTATCAGAGCTTTCGCGTGATCGAACGCGAGCCGCGCGCGCAACGCGTCGCGCAGCAGCTCGTGTCGATCGTCAAGCTCACGCGCACCGCCCTGCTCTATTCCGAGCCCGATCTGCGTCGCGCATTGCTTCAGGATCTCGAGAGCAACGAAGGCATTCGCGTGTATCCGCGCGAGCCGGCCGACAAGATCGAGAAGCAACCCGGCGGCGTGGTGCAGGACCTGATCGTGCGCGACGTGCAACGCCGCCTCGGCACCGACACGGTCATCGCCGCCTCGGTCAACGAGATTCCCGCCATGTGGATCAGCTTCAAGATTGATGAAGACGACTACTGGGTCGCCATCGAGCAGGATCGCATCGACACGGCAACCGGCCTTCAGCTATTCAGTTGGGGGACCTTCGCGCTCGCGCTATCGCTTATCGGCGCCGCCTTCATCACCGCCCTCGTGAACCGGCCGTTCGCCCGGCTCGCTCACGCAGCCCGCGCGATTGGTGAAGGTCAACGCCCGGAACCATTACCCGAGCGCGGCATGGGCGAAGCCGCCGAGGCCAACCGCAGTTTCAATCAGATGGTGGACGAACTCGATCGCCTCGAAGCCGACCGCGCACTGATGCTCGCCGGCATCTCGCACGATCTGCGCACGCCACTGGCCCGATTGCGTTTGGAGACGGAAATGAGCCCGTCCGACGAGTCCGTCAAACGGGACATGATCAGCGACATCGAGCAAATGGACGAGATCATCGGCCGCTTCCTCGATTACGCGCGTCCTGCATCGCGCACGATGCAGGCGCTGGACCTGTCGGACATCGTCCGCGAAATCACGGCCTCGTTTGAAGGCCGCGAAGACCTGAACTTGAGCATTGAACTCGGCGAGGCCACGCCGGTGCTCGCCGAGCGCACCGACCTCAAGCGCCTGCTCACGAATCTGATCGAGAACGCGCGAAAGTACGGCCGCGATGCCGAGACCGATATTGCCAACGTCCACATCACAACGCGCGTGCTCGGCGAACGTGTGGAAATGCGGGTGCGCGATACGGGGCCTGGCATTCCCGAGGAGCAGCTCGCCCTGGTGTTCCGCCCCTTCTATCGTGTGGACACCGCCCGCACGAAGGCAGACGGCACGGGCCTCGGGATGGCCATCGTCCAGCGCATCGCCACGCGCTACAAAGGCATCGCGTCGCTGCGCAATGTTCGCCCCGGCTCCGGCCTTGAAATCATCGTGTCATTTCCGCTTGCTAAATAGGTGTGAACCCGCAGAAATTTGGCTATGCTCAAGGCTTGCCCCTGCGGCATCACGCAAAATCCTATCGAAGGGATTTGATTTAACTATCCCCGGCATAAAAAGAAACTATTGCTATCATTGATTTGATAGCGTATACTGCTTTGGTTGACCGGGATCGCGTGATCCCGGTCAGTTGCTGGTTGCGATGTACCCGTGACATCACGACATAAACTGCACTAATTTAGGAGTAAATCGATGAAGACTGTCGGCGACAAACTCGAAGCGTTCTCGGTAGAAGCTGCCAAGCCTGGTTTCAACAACCACGAAGAAAATGGCGTGTCGGCTTTCGAAACGATCACCGAAGCCTCGTTCCCGGGCAAGTGGAAGATCATTTACTTCTACCCGAAGGATTTCACCTTCGTGTGCCCGACCGAAATCGTTGAGTTCGGCAAGCTGGCCAACGACTTCGCAGATCGTGACGCTGTTCTGCTGGGCGGTTCGGGCGACAACGAATTCGTGAAGCTGGCATGGCGCCGCGAACACAAGGACCTGAACAAGCTGAACCACTACTCGTTCGGCGACACCACGGGTGCCTTGATCGACCAACTCGGCGTGCGCGACAAGGCTGCCGGCGTGGCCCTGCGTGCAACGTTCATCGTTGACCCGGACAACGTCATCCAGCACGTTTCGGTGAACAACCTGAACGTCGGCCGTAACCCGGAAGAAGTCCTGCGTATTCTGGATGGCCTGCAAACCGACGAACTCTGCCCGTGCAACCGTGCGGTCGGCGGTGCAACGCTGTAAGCGTCGTCTCGAAGCCCGCGCAAGCGGGCTTTTTCAGCCCAAAGCAATAGGAGAAATTTATGGAATTCATCACCGCGATTAAGGCGCAGATCCCTGACTACGCCAAGGACATTCGCCTGAACCTCGACGGCACGATCGCCCGCTCCTCGCTGGAAGGCAACGACGCCGTTGGTGTGGCCCTCGCAGCCGCTTTTGCGGCCAAGAGCCAACCGCTTATCAAGGCGATTCGCGAAGCCGGCGTACTGTCCCCGGAAGAGCTTGAAGGCGCGTTGACCGCCGCCGCGCTCATGGGCATGAACAACACGTGGTACCCGTATCTTGAGATGGCCGACAACGCCGAACTCAAGAACGAAAAAGCCCAGCTCCGCATGAATGGCTATGCCACGCGGGGTGGCGTCGATCAGCGTCGTTTCGAGATGTACGCCCTGGCGGCGTCCATCGTCGGCAAGTGCCACTTCTGCGTGAAGTCGCACTATCACCTGCTCGCCGCCGAGCACGGAATGAGCACCGCGCAACTGCGTGACGTCGGCCGAATCGCCGCTGTCATCAACGCCGCCGCGCAGGTTCTCGCCGCCGAGGCAGCGTAAGCATCGGCAAGGTGTGTCGAGCGTGCCAAGCGCTCACGCAAAACGGCGCTACCGGGTTCGTCCGGTAGCGCCGTTTTCGTTTTGGGTCTGGCCCGCGCTTAGCGCGCGACGAGTAATGCCGCCGCCTGCGCCTCAATCCCTTCCTGACGGCCAAGATAGCCCAGCTTCTCGTTCGTCTTCGCCTTCACGTTCACCTGTCCGACAGTGATACCCAACGCATCGGCGATCGATTGCGTCATCGCCGCGATATGGGGCGCGAGCTTCGGCGCCTGCGCAATCACCGTGCAATCGACGTTGACGATCTCGTAGCCATGCTCACGCACACGACGCATCGCCTCCTTGAGCAGCACGACGCTATTCGCGCCCTTGAAGGTGGGATCGGTGTCCGGAAAATGGCGTCCGATATCGCCCAGCGCCGCCGCGCCGAGTACGGCATCGGTGATCGCATGCAGCAGCACGTCGGCATCCGAATGGCCCAGCAGACCGCGGTCGAACGGAATGGTCACGCCGCCCATCACGAGCGGACGCCCAGGCACAAGGGCATGCACGTCGTAGCCCTGACCGATGCGGAGCTTGGACAACGTAGCGAGCGTGGAATTGGAAACAGCTTGTTCAGTCATGGGGAATCGCCAAATGCAAAAAAACGGTACGTCAGATCAGTACGGCCAGTGTTCACCGGACTTTCAGGCGGACTTGGTCGCACCGAGGAATGCCTCGGCGAGGGCGAAATCTTCGGGATACGTCACCTTGAAGTTGCGCAGGCTGCCGCGAACGAGCTTCGGCGCATGACCCATGCGTTCGATAGCGCTGGCCTCATCGGTGACTTCGGCGCCGGAAGCGAGCGCGTCTTCAAGCGCATCACGCAGCATGCCAAGGCGGAACATCTGGGGGGTCTGTGCCTGCCACAATCCGTCACGCGACTCAGTCACCTTCACCGCCACCAATCCATCCTTCTCGGCCGGCGCCTGCTCACGCTTGAGTGTATCGGCGACAGGCAACGCAAGAATGCCGCCGACCGGATCATCACGCAACGCCTCGACGAGCGCACGGATCAGCGCGGGCGTGATGCCGGGACGCGCGGCGTCATGCACGAGCACCCAGTCGCGCTCCTGCGCGCCGAACTCGGTGAGCGTCTGCAGGCCGCCGAGCACGGATGCATGGCGCGACGGGCCGCCGCAGCGGCGCACCGCAAAGCGCAGCGTGCCGAAGCGCCGTCCGTCGAAATGATCGTCGTCGGGCGCCAGCACCAGCACGGTCTGAGCGAACTCGGAACAGGCGTCGAACGCGGCGAGCGCATAGTGAAGCATGGCACGTCCGCCGACGCTTCGGTATTGCTTGGGCACGTCGGCCCCGGCGCGTACACCGGCCCCGGCACACGGGATGACGGCAAAAAGTCGGTCGCTCACGATAAAACGCAGGTAAGGGTAAAGGAGGGATTTTATAATAGACGCTGACTGTCACGGGGCCCCATGCGAACGGAGCCTCGGGCTTTGCCATTTCTGCAACGTTTTCCTATGCCCTCCGCCAACGCCATATCCCGTAGTACCGTGCCTGTGCCGCTCGTGAAAGCGGGACAGCGTTACGCTTTTGCCGGCTCGCACGCGTCTAGCGACGCCCTGCTCATTGCCCGCTATTTCGAAGAGAACCGCGAGCGTCTGCCGCTGCTCGCCGTCGTGTGCGCCCAAGCCACCGATGCCCTGCGCTTGCAACAGGAGCTGAAGTGGTGCGCGCCCGAAGCACGCGTGCGGCTGCTGCCCGACTGGGAAACGCTGCCCTATGACACGTTCTCGCCACACCAGGATCTCGTCTCCGAACGACTTGCCACCCTGCACGATCTCGGCGAAAAGCGCTGCGACATCGTGCTGGTGCCCGCGACCACTGCGCTCTATCGCATGGCCCCGGCGAGCTTCATGGCGGCCTACACGTTCTTCTTCACGCAGGGCGAGCGTCTTGACGAAGCCCGCCTGAAGTCGCAACTCACGCTCGCGGGCTACGAGCACGTGAGTCAGGTAATGCGTCCCGGCGAGTACTGCGTGCGCGGCGGGCTGATCGATCTCTACCCGATGGGCTCGCCTCTGCCCTATCGTCTCGATCTGTTCGACGACACGGTCGACAGCATTCGTGCGTTCGACCCCGACACGCAGCGCAGCCTGTATCCGGTGAAGGAAGTCCGCCTGCTGCCGGGTCGCGAGTTCCCGTTCGACGAGCCCGCGCGCACGGCATTTCGTGGCCGATGGCGCGAGGTGTTCGAAGGCGATCCGACCCGCAGCCCGGTCTACAAGGACATCGGCAGCGGTGTGCCGTCGGCAGGCATCGAGTATTACCTGCCGCTGTTCTTCGAAGAGACGGCCACCCTCTTCCACTATTTGCCCGCCGACGCCCAGCTCGTGTTCGTGGGCGATCTCGACGCGGCAATCACCCGTTTCTGGAACGACACGCGCCAGCGCTACAACTTCCTGTCGCACGACCGTGAGCGTCCGGTGCTGCCGCCCGAGCAATTGTTCCTGCTCGATCAGGACTTCTTCGCCCTCGCCAAGCCGTTCTCGCGCCTGACGCTGCCCACGCCGGGCGACGGCAGTTGGGCCATTCCGTTGCCGCCGCTGGCCATCAACCGCCGTGCCGACGACCCGCTCGCCGCGCTGCGCGCCTATCTGGCCCGCACACCGGCACGCGTGCTGCTATGCGCCGATTCGGCAGGCCGTCGCGAGACGCTGCTGCAACTGCTGCACGACAACGATCTGCGCCCGTCCACGGTCGAATCGCTCGAAGACTTTCTGACAGCCGATACGCGCTTCGCCATCGGCGTCGCCCCGCTGGCCTCCGGCTTTTTGCTGCCGACGGAAGACCTGGCGTTCATCACTGAAAACGAGCTTTACGAAGGACTCGCACGCCGCGCGGGCAAGCGCCGCCAGGAACAGGCGACGTCGGTCGACTCGATGGTGCGCGATCTTGCCGAACTCAAGGTCGGCGACCCGGTCGTTCACAGCCAGCATGGCATTGGACGCTATCAGGGCCTCGTCAGCATGGATCTTGGCGAAGGCGAGACCGAATTCCTGCATCTCGAATACTCCGGCGACAGCAAACTGTACGTGCCGGTCTCGCAGTTGCATCTGATTTCGCGCTACAGCGGTGCCGATCCCGACACCGCGCCGCTGCACTCGCTAGGCTCGGGCCAATGGGAGAAGGCGAAGCGCAAGGCTGCACAGCAGATTCGCGATACGGCGGCTGAGCTGCTCAATCTGTACGCCCGTCGCGCCGCGCGCTCGGGCTACGCCTTCGAAATGTCGCCGCGCGACTACGAGAAGTTCGCCGACAGCTTCGGCTTCGAGGAAACACCGGATCAGGCGGCTGCCATTGCCGCCGTCATGAAGGACATGACGAGCGGCCAACCGATGGACCGTCTGGTGTGCGGCGACGTCGGCTTCGGCAAGACCGAAGTGGCGCTGCGCGCCGCGTTCATTGCCGTGCTCGACGGCAAGCAGGTCGCGCTGCTGGCGCCGACCACCCTGCTCGCCGAGCAACACGCACAGACCTTCTCCGATCGCTTCGCCGACTGGCCGGTGCGCATCGCCGAGCTGTCTCGCTTCAAGACCACGAAGGAAGTGAACGTGAGCGTGAAGGCGATCAACGAGGGACAGGTCGACATCGTGATCGGCACGCACAAGCTGCTCTCGAACGACATCCAGTTCCAACGCCTGGGTCTCGTGATCATCGACGAAGAACACCGTTTTGGCGTGCGTCAGAAAGAAGCCCTCAAGGCACTGCGTGCGGAAGTGGACGTGCTCACACTGACCGCCACCCCGATTCCGCGCACGCTGGGCATGGCCCTCGAAGGATTGCGCGATTTCTCGGTCATCGCCACCGCACCGCAGAAGCGTCTGGCGATCAAGACCTTCGTGCGCCGCGAGGAAGACGGCGTGATTCGCGAAGCCATGCTGCGCGAACTCAAGCGCGGCGGACAGGTGTACTTCCTGCATAACGAAGTCGAGACGATCGAGAACCGCAAGGCGCAACTGGAAGAACTGGTGCCGGAGGCGCGCATCGTTGTCGCGCACGGGCAAATGCACGAACGCGATCTCGAACGCGTGATGCGTGATTTCGTGACGCAACGTGCCAACGTCCTGCTATGTACGACCATCATCGAGACCGGCATCGACGTGCCGACCGCCAACACCATCTTGATGCATCGCGCCGACAAGTTCGGTCTTGCGCAGTTGCACCAGTTGCGCGGCCGCGTCGGACGCTCTCACCACCAGGCGTACGCCTATCTGCTCGTGCATGATCCGAAGGCGCTGACGAAACAGGCGCAACGCCGTCTCGAAGCGATTCAGCAGATGGAAGAACTCGGTGCGGGCTTCTACCTCGCCATGCATGACCTCGAGATTCGCGGCGCGGGTGAAGTGCTGGGCGACAAGCAATCGGGCGAAATCCACGAGATCGGCTTTCAGCTCTACACCGACATGCTGGCCGACGCCGTCAGCGCGCTGAAAGCCGGTCGCGAACCGGATCTCACCGCACCGCTCGCGGCGACCACCGAGATCAATCTGCACGTCCCCGCCATTTTGCCGAGCGATTACTGCGGCGATGTGCAGGAGCGTCTCTCGCTCTACAAACGCCTTGCCAACGGCACGAACCCCGACGCCATCGACACGACGCAGGAAGAACTTGTCGATCGCTTCGGCAAGCTGCCGCAACAGGCGCAAGCCCTCATCGAGACACATCGTCTGCGGCTGCTGGCCAAGCCGCTGGGTATCGTGAAAATCGACGCGAGCGAAGAAGCCATTGCCCTGCAATTCGAGCCGACGCCCGCCGTCGACCCGATGCGCGTCATCGAGCTGGTGCAGAAGCATCGTCACATCAAGCTCGCCGGACAGGACAAGCTGCGCATCGAAGTGAAACACGCCGAACTGACCGATCGCGTTCGCGCGATCAAGGAGACGCTACGAGCCCTTGGCTCACCGGGCGCGAAAGCCGCCTGACACGTTTTGGCCGTGATGCGGCAGTAGCGGCAGCCGTAGCGGCGCCGCGCCGAGGCGCTCGAAAGACCCAAAGTGCCTCGGAAATCTGTGTGCGCCGCAGCAATTTCAGGGGTTCGTCGTGGCCAACACGTCCGGGCAAACCCCAATCCGGCACGGTAATTCCCGCGCGACAGGAATGGTTGTTCACACAACCTTTTACCTCTAAATTATTTTTGAGTACCATTTCCCGGTACGTATGACTGGAAGATTCCCGGAGATTCGAATGACAAGTGCTTCCCCTCAAGCCATCGCGCCGCAAGCCGCCAACGAGGCCCAGCCGGCATCGCTCGACTGGATCACGAAGCTGGTCAGCATCGACACCACCAGCCGTGAATCGAACCTCGGCCTGATCGAGACGGTGCGCGACAGTCTCAAGCAGTTGGGTGTCGAACCCTGGCTGTCGTATGACGCCACCAAGCGCAAGGCCAATCTGTTCGTGACGCTGCCCGCCGCTGACGGCAACACCCAGGGCGGTATCGTCCTCTCGGGCCACACCGACGTCGTGCCGGTCGACGGCCAGCCTTGGGACACCGATCCGTTCAAGCCAGTAGTGCGCGACGGCAACCTGTACGGCCGCGGCACGTGCGACATGAAGGGCTTCATCGGCTCGGTCATGACCATGCTGCCGGAAATGCGCGACGCCAAGCTCAAGACGCCGTTCCATTTCGCGTTCTCCTATGACGAAGAAATCGGCTGCGTGGGTGCCCCTGTGATGCTGGCCGAGCTGCGTGAGCGCGGCATTCGCCCGGACGGTTGCATCGTCGGTGAGCCGACGAGCATGCGCGTGATCGTTGCGCACAAGGGCATCAATGCCTACCAGTGCTGCGTGCGTGGTCATGCCGCTCACTCGTCGCTCACGCCGAAAGGCTCGAACGCGATCGAGTACGCCGCGCGCCTGATCTGCTACATCCGCGATCTGGCCGATCACTTCAAGCAAAACGGCCCGTTCGACGAGCTGTTCGACGTGCCGTTCACCACGGCGCAGACCGGCACGATCTCGGGCGGCATCGCCCTCAACACGATTCCGGCGCTGTGCGAGTTCGTCTTCGAATATCGCAACCTGCCGGGCGTGGATGCCGAGAGCATCTTCCAGCGCATTCAACAGTACGCGGTGGACGAGTTGGTGCCGAAGATGCAGAAGGAGCATCCGAACGCCGGTATCGAGTTCAAGAAGATCGCCGCCGCGCCGGCGCTGGACGCCTCGGAGCAGGACGCCATCACGCAACTCGTGCGCGCCCTGACCAAGGACACCGACAAGCGCAAGGTCGCCTATGGCACCGAAGCCGGTCAGTTCCAACTGGCGGGCGTGCCGTCGATCGTGTGCGGCCCGGGCAATATCGAGCAAGCACACAAGCCCAACGAGTTCGTGTCGCTCGAGCAGATCGCGCAATGCGAGTCGTTCCTGCGCAAGCTGATTCGCAGCAACACCGTCGACGCCTGAGCTAACGCCTGAGTCACGTCAGGCCAGTGCATCGACTGTCGTCCTACCGGGCCGCATTCCGCTAGCGGAATGCGGCCCGTTGCCATGGTGATGCCCATCCGGCGTTCGCCCCGGCCAGCTTCAAAGCATTACGCACTACGTATTACGCATACGCATCACGCAGCACGCAGTCACAGACGCCTATCGCAAGGGCGCACAGGACATCCATCCGCAAGATAACAACGCACATACGCCAGACAGGTATTGGAGATCTCGCCCATGAGCGAAAGCGCAGCCCCCAACGCGACGGCCCCGGCCGCACGCACCACCCCGCACGCCTGGCGTGTGATCGTATCGGCTTCCATCGGTAACGCCCTCGAGTGGTTCGATCTCGTGGTGTACGGCTTCTTCGCCGTGACCATCGCGAAACTGTTCTTCCCGACCGGCAACGACACCGTGTCGCTGCTGCTCACGCTCGGCACGTTCGGGGTGTCGTTCTTCATGCGCCCGCTCGGCGCCATCGTGATCGGCGCCTACGCCGACCGCGCGGGTCGCAAAGCCGCGCTCACGTTGTCGATTCTGCTGATGATGGTCGGCACGCTGCTCATCGCGCTCATGCCGACGTACGCGGCCATCGGCGTGCTGGCACCGGTCGGCATCGTTATCGCCCGCATGGTGCAGGGCTTCTCCGCTGGCGGAGAATTCGGCAGTGCCACGGCGTTCCTCGCCGAACACGCGCCGCAGCGCCGTGGCTTCTTCTCGAGCTGGCAAGTGGCCTCGCAAGGCCTCACCACGCTGCTCGCCGCTGGCTTCGGCGCGCTACTCACCGGCAATCTCTCGCCGGAAGCCATGGCGTCGTGGGGCTGGCGTGTTCCGTTCTTCTTCGGCCTGTTGATCGGCCCGGTGGCTTACTACATTCGCCGCCGTCTGGACGAGACGCCTGAATTCCTCGACATCGAGCCCACCCAAAGCCCGCTGCGCGATACGTTCGCGAGCCAGAAGGAGCGCCTGCTGCTCGCCATCGGCGTGGTCGTGATGGCCACCGTGGCGACCTACCTGGTGCTCTACATGCCGACGTACGCCGTCAAGCAACTGGGGCTGCCGTCCTCGGCCGCGTTCTCGGCCGTGCTGCTCACGGGTGTCGTGCAACTGATCGTCGCGCCTATCGTGGGCCACTGGTCGGATACCCACGGCCGGATCAAGCCGATGCTCGCCGCCGCCGTGGCGCTGCTGGTGCTCGTCTACCCGATGTTCCGCTTCCTCGATGCGAACCCGACGTTCGGCTCGCTGATGGTGTTCCAGATCGTGCTCGGCCTGCTGATGACGACGTATTTCGGCGCCCTGCCCGCACTGCTCACCGAACTGTTCCCGACGCAGGTGCGCACCACCGGCCTCTCGCTTGGCTATAACATTGCAGCAACCGTGTTCGGTGGCTTCGCACCGTTTATCATCACGTGGCTCATTGGCGCGACGGGCAACAAGCTCGCGCCGAGCTTCTATCTGATTTTCGCTGCCGTCATCAGCATTACCGCGCTGCTGCGCACCCGCAAGCTCGGCCTGCGCTGAGCCCGGCGAACGCCAAGCGGCCACGCAGGGGACACACGCCGGCTCAACGGTGTGCGTCCCTTCCGGCATTCCACGACTACGGAGACAAAGTCCAAGTGACGCAATCGACCCCCGACCTGCACGCCGAAACCATCGACGGGCAACCCGTTCCGACGAAAGACGCCATTGCCGCATTGCACGAGACGCTGCGCCCCTATGTGCGCACGACGCCCGTGTTCACGCGCGGCGACTTCCCGACGCTCGGCGATACCCAGGTGACGTTCAAGTACGAACTGCTGCAGGCGTCGGGCACGTTCAAAGCACGCGGTGCGTTCTCGAACCTGCTCTCGCTCGACGAAGCGCAGCGCAAGGCAGGCGTGACGTGCGTGTCGGCCGGCAACCACGCGGTGGCCGTCGCCTACGCCGCGCAAGCCACGGGCATCGGCGCCAAGACGGTGATGCTCAAGACCGCCAGTCCCGCGCGCTCCTCGCTGTGCCGTGAATATGGTGCGGATCTCGTGCTGGCAGAGAACGTGCATGAAGCGTTCGACGTGGTCAAGCGCGTGGAGCAAGAGGAAGGCCGTTACTTCGTGCACCCGTTCAACGGCTACCGCACGGTGCTGGGCACGGCCACGCTCGGCTACGAGTGGGCGCAGCAAGCGCCCGATCTCGACGCCGTGATCGTGCCGATCGGTGGCGGCGGTCTGATCGCCGGTGTGGCGACGGCATTCAAGCTGTTCGCGCCGCACGTCAAGGTGTACGGCGTGGAGCCGGCCGGTGCCGACGCAATGGCGCAGAGCTTTGCTGCGGGCGGTCCCGTCAAGATGGGGCCGATGACCGGCATTGCCGACAGCCTGATGGCGCCGCACACCGAGTTGTACGGCTATACGCTGTGCCGCCGTCACATCGACGAACTGGTCACGGTGACCGACGACCAGATGCGGGCAGGCATGTTGACCCTGTTCCGTCAGTTGAAGCTGGCCGTGGAACCGGCATGCGCAGCCGCGACCGCCGCGCTGATGGGACCGCTGCGAGAGACGCTCAAGGGCAAGCGCGTGGGCGTGCTGCTGTGTGGCACCAACACCGACACGGCGACGTTCAATCGCCATATCGAAGCCGCACTCGCGGCCGAAGCCAACGGCTGAGGGCGCCAGCGCTCCTCTGACGAAGCCCCGGACGCGACCTGATGGTCGCGTCTTCGCTTGATACCTCCGCACCGGCTCGCACGCTCACAAGGATCTCGCATGTCCTCCACTGCCTCCACGCCCCCCGTCCTGCTGCTCGACGCCCAGCAAATCGCCGCGCTCATGCCCGTAGCTGACGCGATCCCCGTCATGTCAGACATGTTCGGCGCCCTTGCTCGCGAGCAGATTCATCTGCCATTGCGCCAGATCATCCGCCCGCCGGAAGCCCTCGGCGCACAAGGCATGCTCGGCATGATGCCCGCGTTTCTCGGCAGCGCCGCGTCCGGCATGCCGGTCTATGGGGCGAAGGTCGGCACCTTCTTTCCAGGCAACAGCTTGCATGGGAAAGACCCGCATCAGGGCTGCGTCCTGTTGATGAGCGGTGAGACCGGTGAACTCCTCGCCGTCATGAACGCCGCGGAGATTACCGGCATTCGCACGGCCGCCGTGACTGGACTGGCGACACGCTTGCTTGCCCGGCACGACGCCACGCGTCTCGCGCTGATCGGTGCGGGTCATCAGGCCCACTGGCATCTCGCGGCGCTCGCAGCAGCGCGGCCGCTGCATCACGTGTCCGTTGCCAGCCGCTCGCTGGCCTCGGCACAGGCTTTCGTCGATAAGGAACAGCCGAACTACGGGTTCCACCTCGAAGCGGTCGACAGCGCCAACAGCGTTGAGGCGGCCGTACGCGATGCCGATATCGTAGTGACCGTGACCAACGCCACGGATCCGGTGCTGGAAGCCGGCTGGATCGCCCCCGGCACGCACGTCAATCTCGTGGGCAGCAGCACACCACGTCACCGCGAAGCCGACACGACGCTCATGGCACGAGCGCAGTTGTTCGTCGACCGCCGGGAATCGACCATCAACGAGTCCGGCGACTATCTCGCGGCAGCCGCCGAAGGCCGTATCGGACCGGAAGACCTGCTCGCCGAACTCGGGGAACTGGTCATTCGCACGCATCCCGGGCGCACCGACGCCGAAAGCGTCACCCTGTTCAAGTCGCTCGGTATGGGCGCCCAGGACGTTGCACTCGCCGCCGCGCTGTATCAACGGGCGCAAGCGGCCGGCATTGGCACCCGCGTCGCGATTTAAGCGTCTGAAGAACGCGTGGTCCGGGCATTCAAGCGGTTCGCACGAGCGCCCCGCAGCAATGTCCGGATCCGTCCGATTCCGGTCCGCAGGCGGTCTGTCGTGGCAACCCGGCGCGCCGTAAGATGGCTTCATCGTCACCCGACCTCACGGAGTCGCTCATGTCGCAAAGCCAAACTACCCAAACGCCCCAATCGTCTCGGACCGCCCTGATCGTCATCGACGCTCAGGAATCGTTCCGTCAGCGCCCGTACTGGCGCGAAGACGATCTCGCCACCTACTTCGACCGTCAGCAAGCGCTCGTCGACGGCGCCGTGGCGCGTGGTGTACCCGTCGTGCAAG
Source organism: Pandoraea sp. (assembly GCA_031291335.1). GTDB lineage: Bacteria > Pseudomonadota > Gammaproteobacteria > Burkholderiales > Burkholderiaceae > Pandoraea. The sequence goes on from JARLJF010000005.1 coordinate 19,366, forward strand.
TGTTCCACATCGCAACGGGGGCGTTCTCGCGTGACTCCGGCTTCGTGCGGACTCTCGAGGAACTGCGTATCACCCCGGCATTCACAGTGGACAAGGTCAAGCACAGCGCCCTGGCCGGTTCCACGCTCGGCGCATGGCTCGTCGAGCATGGCATCACGCGCCTGATCGTGTCCGGCATCCGCACCGAACAATGCTGCGAGACGACGACCCGCGCCGCGTCCGACGCCGGTTACGAGGTCGACTTCGTGACGGAAGCCACCCTTACGTTCCCGATGCAGCATCCGCGCACCGGACGCGAACTGTCCGTGGCCGAGCTGAAGGAGCGCACGGAAACCGTGCTCGTCGACCGCTTCGCCCGCATCGTGACCGTTGAGGAAGCGCTCGCTGCGGTGTAATGTCGCTATCGACCCGGCGCTGTCCGAATTTGTCCTGAATGCCCACTGCGATGCCAAGACTTCAACCCGTCTACCTGCTGGTCATGCCGAATACGCTGCTGCTCGATGTGGCAGCGCCGGCGGAGGCCTTGCGCATCGCCAATCATCAGCAGGACGACGTGCGTTTCGTGTTGCGCTATGTGGGCACACAGCGCTCGGTGGCAACGTCGATCGGCTTGCGTCTCTCGCCGCTTGAGGTGTTGCCCGACGACGTCCCCGACGACGCGTGGCTGGTCGTCACGGGGACCGTCGAGAAGCCGCTACCGGCACAGTTGCCGGACGACGGCACGACACCGGATGCCCCGGACATCCCGACGCAGGACGCCGAAACCCGCGCGGTCGCATGGCTTCGGCAAGTGGTGCGCCCCACGCAGCAACTCGCGTGCATCTGCACGGGTGCGCTGTTGGCTGCGCGCGCGGGACTGCTGGATGCGCGCGCCTGCACCACGCATCACGGCAGTTGCGACGAACTGCGCACACTGGCCCCCAGCGCTCGCGTGGCCGACAACCGGCTCTATGTGCATGACGGCAACGTGTGGACGAGTGCGGGCGTCACGACCGGGCTCGATCTGATGCTCACCCTTATCGCCGACGCCACCGGGCCGCTGTGCGCCGCCGCGGTGGCGCGTCAGATGGTCGTCTACGCTCGACGCGCCGGTGCAGACCCACAGTTGTCCCCCTGGCTCGAGGGCCGCAATCACCTGCATCCGGCCCTGCATCGGTTACAGGACGCCATCGCCGCCGATCCCGCCCACGACTGGACGCTCGCCACCATGGCCGAAATTGCCTGTGCGAGCGAACGGCACGTCACGCGACTCTTTCGCGAACACGCCGGGGTCGCCCCCATCGACTATCTGCATCGACTGCGCATCGCGCTCGCGCGTGAGATGCTCGGCAACAGCCAGCTCGATCTGGAACGCATTGCAGAGCGCACCGGTTTCGGATCGAGCCGCCATCTGCGACGCGTCTGGCACAAGTTCGAAGCGCTTCCGCCCAGCCATGCCCGCCGCTTCGCACACGACGGCTGAGACTGCCTGAACCTGCCTGAAGCCGCCTGAAACCGCGTTTGTGGCTGCGGATTGACGTCCGGCGTCCCCCGCCCTTCCGGGGAAACCGGCGCGGGCTCGCCGCAACCCGGTAGAATGTCGGTCGCACGTAAAACGCACGACTTTCGACTTCAAGATGGCCAACGACCTCGTCATTCTGGGCAGCGCTTCGGCCGCCACGCCCGCTGCCGCCGCTACGGCATTCCCGTCCCACCTGCAAGCCGCGATCGGCGCACTCGTGCCCGGTGCCGGTGTCACGTTCACACCGGGCGCAGCGCGCGTTGCCGATGTCGTCGACACGCCAGCCCTGCGTGCGGCGATGAGCACGTTTTCCCAGCAGCATGAGGTCGATGCGGTACTCGTCGATAGCCAGCGCCGCCTCACGGACTTCAAGCTGGTGGCCATGGACATGGACTCGACACTCATCACCATCGAGTGCATCGACGAAATTGCCGATTACTGCGGATTGAAGGCGGAAGTCTCGGCCATCACCGAGGCCGCCATGCGCGGCGAGATCAAGGACTTCAACGAGAGCCTCACGCGACGCGTCGCCTTGCTCAAGGGACTCGATGCGAGTGCGTTGGAGAAGGTCTTCGACGAGCGGCTGCAACTCTCGCCCGGTGCGGAAAACATGCTGCGCGGTGTGCAGTCGCTCGGCATCCGTACGCTGTTGGTGTCGGGGGGCTTCACGTTCTTCACGGAGCGACTCAAGGCACGTCTGAATCTGGATGTCACCCGCGCGAACACGCTGGAGATTGTCGACGGCAAGCTCACCGGCCGTGTGCTGGGAGAGATCGTCAACGCGGAAGTGAAGGCGCGCACCGTGACGGAAGTGGCCGCGCAGTTCGGCGCCCGACCGGATCAGGCCATCGTCATGGGTGACGGCTCGAACGATTTGCAGATGATGGCCATCGCCGGATTGTCGGTGGCATTCCGCGCCAAACCCGTGGTGCGCGAGAAGGCGTCTGTCGCATTCAACTACGTCGGGCTGGACGGACTGCTGTCGCTGTTCCGCAAGGACTAAATGTCAGGCAGGCACGGCTTGCGGTATCCGCTTGCCGCCCCCTGCCCTCGAGAGTCATACCCTCGCACGCTCACACCCTCAGGCGCCGAGATGCGCCTTCAGGCTCGCTTCGATATCCGCCTGCAAGTCACGCACGTCTTCCAGACCGATGTAGAAGCGCACGAGCGCGCCCTTGTGCGGCCACGGCGTCGCCGTACGCATGGATGGCACGCGATACGGCACGACGAGACTGTGCGCGCCGCCCCAACTGAAACCGATCTTGAACAAGCGCAGCGCTTCGATGAACGCGTCGATCTGCGCTTGCGAGTAGCGCTCGTCGAACACTACGGAGAACAGGCCGCCGGCGCCCGTGAAGTCTCGGCGGAAGTGCTGGTAGCCCGGGCAATCTTCGAACGCCGGATGCAGCACCGCTGCAATTTCGTGACGCGTGCCCAGCCATGTGGCCAGAGTCATCGCGGCGCGATCGTGCGCTTCGAAGCGCAATTGCATGTTCGGCAGACTGCGCAGCACGAGGCTGCAATCGTCAACCGACACCCCCACCCCCATGCGCATACGCGCCTGCTTCAGGCGATGATGCACATCGTCGTCGATGGTCACGACCGCGCCCATCAGCACGTCGCTGCCGCCCGACTGGTATTTGGTGAGCGCCTGCACCGAGATGTCCACGCCGTGATCGAACGGACGGAATGCGAGGCCGGCGGAATAGGTGTTGTCGATGGCGGTAAGCACACCGCGTTCGCGCGCAACGCGTGCGATGGCCGGCACGTCCGGCACCTCCATCGTGACTGAGCCCGGCGCTTCAAGCCAGATCACCTTCGTGTTGGGTTGAATCAGCGCGCCGATGCCGTCGCCGATCATCGGATCGTAGTAGCGCACCGTGATACCGAACGACTCGGCAAGCCAATCGCCGTGGTCACGGTTCGGCCCGTAGGCATTGTCCGGAATGAGGACATCGTCGCCACTCTTGACGAGACCGAAGTACACATTGGAAATGGCTCCGAGGCCCGACGGGAACAGCAGGCAATGCTTGCCACCTTCGAGCGCCGCCAGACGCCGCATCAACTCCATCGACGTCGGTGTCGCATGCAGACCATAGCGCCACTGGCTGTCATTCTTCCAGTCCAGCGAACGCATGGCGGCCAGATCGGGGAAGATCACCGTCGACGCACGCGCGACAGGCACCGGCATCGCCGCAAAACCTGCCGGCAATTGTGTATCGGTGTGCAGAATATTGGTCTGCCAGTGCCAGCCGTTGGCTTCCGGCGTATCGAGGGGCTTGCGGTTGTCTTGCGTCATCACGGCTCCGGAAATACTCGGGCCGGCAACACCGCCGGCCCCCGGGGAGTAACTTACACGCGCTCGAACACGGCTGCAATGCCCTGACCGCCGCCGATACACATGGTAACCAACGCGTAACGGCCGCCGACGCGTTGCAACTCATGCAACGCCTTCACCGTGATGAGCGCACCGGTTGCGCCGATCGGGTGTCCCAGCGAAATACCGGAACCGTTCGGGTTCACCTTGGCCGGATCGAAGCCGAGATCGCGCGTGACAGCGCAGGCCTGCGCCGCGAACGCCTCGTTGGCTTCCACGACATCAATGTCTTCGACCTTGAGACCGGCACGCTCAAGCGCCTTGCGCGATGCCGGCACGGGGCCGATCCCCATGTAATTCGGATCAACGCCTGCGTGGGCATAGCTCACCAGCCGCGCCAATGACTTCGCGCCGCGACGCTCGGCTTCTGCGCGCTCCATCAGGATCAGCGCGGCGGCGGCGTCGTTCAGACCTGAAGCATTTCCGGCAGTCACCGTGCCGTCTTTCTCGAATACCGGACGCAGCTTCGCCATGTCTTCCATGCTCAGTCCCGCACGCACGTGCTCGTCGGTCGTGAACGACACATCCCCCTTCTTCGACTTGATCGCGATGGGCACGATCTGGTCATTGAAGTAGCCCGCAGCCATCGCTTGCGCGGCACGGCGATGCGATTCGACTGCCAGATGGTCCTGATCTTCGCGCGTGATGCCCCACTTCTTCGCGATGTTCTCCGCCGTCACCCCCATGTGAATGTTGGCGAACGGGTCGTGCAGCGCGCCGAGCATCATGTCCACGAGACGCGACTCGCCCATGCGCGTGCCCCAGCGGGCGCCCGGCATGACGTACGGGGCGCGGCTCATGCTCTCCGCACCGCCCGCCATCGCCACGTCGGTATCGCCCAACAGGATCGATTGCGCGGCGGAAACCACCGCCTGAAGACCCGAGCCGCACAGGCGGTTCACGGTCATGGCGGGCGCATGCTGGCTCACGCCTGCCTCGATGGAGGCTACGCGCGCCAGATACATGTCCTTGGGTTCGGTATGAATGACGTTGCCGAAGACCACCTGTCCGACGTCCTCACCGCCGACGTTCGCGCGGGCCATGGCCTCACGAGCGACGATGGCGCCCAGTTGCGTCGGTGCGAAATCCTTCAGGCTGCCGCCAAAATCACCAATGGCAGTGCGCACACCGCTGACGATCACGACTTCTCGTTGCATGTCTCTTCTCCAGGTGGATATCAGTTTGCAACGAGTATAGCGCCGCGGGGGTTACCGCGATGGCAGGCTCAGTGGAGGGAAGCTTCGGTGGGAAGGCTTGCGCGGGCGGCGGCACTGGCGTGTGGCGCCCATCGCTTGCGGAACTGCGGAGAAACCGGGGCAATCGAGGCAATCGGGGCAACGATTGCCCCGTGAAGAGAGGCGTTGGCGGAAATCAGAACGCGCGGGAGGCGCTCAGCCCGCCAGTTGCTGAAGCACCTGCGCCGCGCGCGGCACGGGAGCGACCGCCCCGTATCCGGTCGTCGACAACGCGGCGCACACATTGGCGTAGCGCGCTGCCGCGAACGGATCGTCGCCCAGCGCCAGACGGGCCACGAATGCCCCGCCGAAGCAATCGCCCGCCCCGGTGGCGTCGATCCCCTGCACCGGGTACGGCGCGACGATGCGGCGCTCCTGCGGCGTGGCGACGTAGCAACCTTCGCGTCCCAGCTTGAGTGCCACGACCTGCACCCCGTGGGAGAGAAGTTCGTCCAGGATCGCGTCGCGATCTTCCAGTCCGGTGACGGCCGTCACGTCGTCCCAGCTCGGCAGGCAAACGTCAGTCAGGCTGAACGCTTCGCGCATGGTGGCGCGGGCGCGGGCCAGCGGCCACAGCTTCAGGCGCAGATTGGTATCGAACGACACCTTGCCGCCAGCGGCGCGGATCTTCGACATGGCGTCGAAGGCGGCATCGCAAGCGTTCACGCTGATCGCCAGGCTGATACCGGACAGATGCAGGAATGACGCACCTTCCAGTGCGTCGCGCGGCAGATCCTGCGCACGATAGCGGCTCGCGGCGGAACCCGCACGCAGATAATCGAAATGGTGCCCGCTCTCGTCGTGAGACACGAAATACACGCCGGTCGGCGCCTGCGAGTCGACGCGAACGTAACGCGTGTCGACCTCCTCTTCCCGCCACAGATCGAGCAGCATCCGGCCGAAAAGGTCATCGCCCACCGCGCTCACGAAGCCCGTGCTCACACCCTGACGACGTGCCGCAATGGCAAAGTTGGACGTATCGCCCCCGAAGCCCTGCAAATACTGACGGGCGTCGCCGGGCGACTGGTTGAACTCGACCATGGCTTCCCCCATGGCGAGCACCTGCGGAATCGGCAAATGGGCTTGCGTCATCAGACCACCTCACCCCACAGGTCGTGGCCATCGGCGCCGGTCACCGTTACCTTCACGAACTCGCCGACCTTCAGGCGCCTGGCCGCCTTCGGCGTAGGTTCGATATACACGAGGCCGTCGATTTCCGGCGCATCTGCCGCCGAGCGGGCAACGCCGCCATCCTGATTGATCTCGTCGACGATGACCTGAATCGTCTTGCCGACCTTACGCTGCTGGCGCTCGGCGGAAATCTCTTCGGCCACTTCCATGAAGCGCGCACGACGCTCCTCACGCACCTCATCGGGCAATGCGCCCGGCAGTTCATTGGCCTTTGCGCCTTCGACCGGCGAATAAGCGAAGCAACCCACGCGGTCCAGTTCGGCCTCGCGCAGGAAGTCCAGCAGGTAGTCGAACTCGGCTTCAGTCTCGCCCGGGAACCCCGCAATGAATGTGCTGCGAATCGTCAGATCCGGGCACAGCTTGCGCCACGTCTGAATGCGCTCGAGATTCTTCTCACCCGAGGCCGGGCGCTTCATGCGCTTGAGCACGTCCGGATGTGCGTGTTGCAGCGGTACGTCGAGATACGGAAGGATGTGACCTTCCGCCATTAGCGGAATGATTTCGTCGACGTGCGGATACGGATACACATAGTGCAAACGCACCCACGCGCCGTATTGCCTGGCCAGTTCGCCCAGCGCCGTGACCAGTTCGGTCATGCGGGTCTTGAGCGGTCGGCCGGCCCAGAAACCGGTGCGGTACTTCACGTCGACGCCATACGCGCTGGTGTCTTGCGAGATCACCAGCAACTCCTTCACGCCAGCCTTGAAGAGGTTCTCGGCCTCGAGCATCACTTCGGCAACGGGGCGCGAATCGAGATCGCCACGCATCGACGGGATGATGCAGAACGTGCAGCGGTGATTGCAGCCTTCCGAGATTTTCAGATAGGCGTAGTGACGCGGCGTGAGCTTGATCCCGGCCGGCGGCACGAGATCGGAAAAGGGATCATGCGGCTTGGGCAGGTGCAAGTGCACCGCGCTCATCACCTCGCCCACCGCGTGCGGACCGGTGACGGCCAGCACCTTCGGGTGCACGGCGCTCACGATGTCCTGCCCGGCGGCGTCCTTCTTGGCGCCCAGGCAACCGGTGACGATCACCTTGCCGTTCTCGGCCAGCGCCTCGCCAATGGCGTCGAGGCTTTCCTGCACGGCCTCGTCGATGAAGCCGCAAGTGTTGACCACGACGAGGTCGGCGCCGTCATAGGTACCGGAGATGGCGTAACCTTCGGCGCGAAGTTGAGTCAGGATCTGCTCGGAGTCGACCAAGGCCTTGGGGCAGCCGAGCGAAACGAAGCCGACCTTGGGGGTGCCGGCGGGCGATGGGCGGGACATGGGGCGAAATCCTGATCTAGTAAATACGTGTGACGATCGAGCGGCGAAGCACCGGAAAGGCCTCAGCCATTCCGTCCGCGCTACCGGCAATACCACCGCATGCCCGGAAACGCAGAAACCGCTTGCCGCCGAAACCGCCGCAAAAGCTGACCTGCGGCGAAGAACCGCGTATTTTACCTGTTTCGCCCGCGGTACGTTCCAACTATCGTTGCGATGTGCGCCCCGTGCCACATCGCAACCTTGACAGCATGGTCAGGGCTTCTTGTTCGGGTCCTTGCCCGGTGTCCCCGGCATGCCAGGCGCGCCCGGCGTTCCAGGGAACGGGAACGTGCTGAACATATTCTTTGCCTGGCTCTGCATCTGCTCCTGCATCTGCACGAACAGGTTCTTCGATTGCTCGATGTAGTTGGTCATCATGCCCTGCATCATCGGCGCCTGCATGTTCATGAATTGCGCCCAGACGTCCGGGTTGAAGGCCGCACCTTCGTAGATGCCCTTCGACTGATCGGCCAGCTTGTTCTGAATTTCAATAAAAGTCTGGATGTTCTTCTCGAGATACGTGCCCATCATCCCCTGCAGCGCATGGCCGTAGAAGCGGATGATCTGGGAAAGCATTGCGCTCGAGAACATCGGCACACCGCCGGTCTCTTCTTCCAGAATGATCTGCAGCAGAATGCTGCGGGTCAGGTCCTCGCCCGACTTGGCGTCGACGACCTTGAACTCCTCGGTCTCGAGCACCAATTGCTTCACATCGGCAAGGGTGATGTACGTACTGGTTTGGGTATCGTACAGACGCCGGTTCGGATACTTTTTGATCAGGCGTTCGTCAGTCTTCTTGCTCGCGGTCATGCGGTGGGTTTCCTGCTTTTATGAAGGACTTCCCCGACCGACGGTCGGGGTTAGTCACATATTATCGATTCTAGGACGTTTGCTGCTATGCGGCAAAGCCCTAACCCGCAACGGGGCATCCGCCCCGTTACCGCTTAGCCCATGTGCAGGCCACCGTTGAGCGAGAAGTCCGCGCCCGTCGAGAAACCGGAGTCTTCCGACGCCAGCCACGCCACGATGGAACCGATCTCGCCCGGCTCACCCAGACGCTTGACCGGAATCGTCGCCACGATCTTGTCGAGGACGTCCTGACGAATCGAGCGCACCATGTCCGTGCCGATGTAACCCGGCGACACGGTGTTGACCGTCACACCCTTGGTCGCCACTTCCTGCGCCAACGCCATCGTGAAGCCGTGAATACCGGCCTTGGCGGTCGAGTAGTTCGTTTGACCGAACTGCCCCTTCTGCCCGTTGACCGATGAAATGTTGATGATGCGGCCCCAGCCGCGCTCACACATTCCCTCGATCACCTGCTTGGTAACGTTGAACAGGCTCGTCAGGTTGGTATCGATGACAGCGTCCCAATCCTCGCGCGTCATCTTGCGGAAGACGATATCGCGCGTAATGCCCGCGTTGTTCACGAGCACATCGACCTCGCCGACCTCGGCTTTCACCTTGTCGAATGCGAGCTTGGTCGATTCCCAGTCACCGACGTTACCTTCGGATGCGATGAAATTGAAACCCAACGCCTTTTGATCTTCCAGCCACTTCACGCGGCGCGGCGAATTCGGCCCGCAGCCCGCTACGACCGTGAAGCCGTCCTTGTACAGCCGGTGGCAAATGGACGTACCAATACCGCCCATCCCGCCTGTCACATATGCAATGCGTTGAGTCATGGAACGCTTCCCCCAAAATAACGGCATAGTTGCCGCCTGTTGCGACTGCCAATTGACCGACGCGCAGGCCGCGCGTTCCCGCACGCGCCTTTCGTCTCCTGACTACCCCGGCACGAACCCGTGCGCGTTGCACGCACGGGCGATGCCGATTTGATTCTGATTTGATTCTCTTCGACGGCAGCTAGAGTGCGCGTCAGACGCGCTCGACAGCCAGCGCCACACCCATACCGCCACCGATACACAGCGAGGCCAGACCGCGACGGGCATCGCGACGCGCCATTTCATGCAGCAGCGTTACCAGAATGCGACAACCGGACGCACCGATCGGGTGGCCGATGGCAATGGCGCCACCGTTCACGTTGATCTTCGAGGTGTCCCAACCCATCTGCTTGTTCACGGCCAGTGCCTGCGCCGCAAACGCTTCGTTGATTTCCATCAGGTCGAGATCGCTCGCCTTCCAGCCCGCACGCGCCAGGCAACGTTGCGATGCCGGCACCGGGCCGATACCCATCACCGACGGATCGACGCCAGCGTTGGCGTACGCCACGATGCGAGCGAGCGGCGTAAGACCCAGTTGCTCGGCGCGCTTGGCCGACATCACGACCACGGCAGCAGCGCCGTCGTTGATGCCCGAAGCGTTGGCTGCCGTCACCGTACCGTCCTTCGCGAACGCAGGCTTCAGGCTTGCGAGCGACTCGGCCGTCACGCCATGGCGCACGAATTCGTCGGTGTTGAAGACGAGCGGATCGCCCTTGCGCTGCGGAATCGTCACCGGCACGATTTCAGCGTCGAAACGCCCGGCCTTCTGTGCGGCTTCCGCCTTGTTTTGCGATGCCGCGGCGAACGCATCCTGCATTTCGCGGGTGATGCCGTATTCCTTGGCAACGTTCTCGGCCGTGATACCCATGTGGTACTGGTTGTACACGTCCCACAGACCATCGACGATCATGGTGTCGATCAGCTTGGCGTCGCCCATGCGGAAGCCTTCACGCGAACCCGGCAGCACGTGCGGCGAGGCGCTCATGTTCTCCTGACCACCCGCCACGACGATATCGGCATCGCCGGCGGTGATCGCGTTGGCGGCGAGCATTACGGCCTTCAGACCCGAGCCGCACACCTTGTTGATGGTCATGGCCGGCACCATGGCGGGTAGCCCCGCCTTGATCGCTGCCTGACGCGCCACGTTCTGACCCGAACCCGCCGTCAGCACCTGACCCATGATGACTTCGCTGATGTCCTCGCCCTTGAGCTTCGCGCGCTTGAGGACTTCATCGATCACGATAGCCCCCAGATCCGGCGCTGCCACCTTGGCAATCGAGCCCCCAAATTTACCGACTGCGGTGCGCGCAGCCGACACAATCACGATATCCGTCATGTCTCTTTCCTCGTTTTCAAATGAGTCGAACCAGGGGGGATGCCCTTGAGTTGCCGCTCGCTCAGGCTTTGGCCTTCACATAGCGGCCGGGCGCCGGTTCGATGGGTGCATAAGCAACATTACCATACGATTTTGGCGGTTTGACGCGTTTTCCTGCGTAGCCCGCCAGCCATTCGCTCCAGTCGCTCCACCAGCTTCCCGGGTGTTCCGTCGCGCCAGCGAGCCAGTCGCCCGACTCGACGCCGACATCGTCGTTGCGCCAGTAGCTACGCTTCTTCTTCACCGGCGGATTGACCACGCCGGCAATGTGACCCGACGCCCCCAGCACGAAGCGGCGCTCACCGCCCAACAGCGGCAGCGAACGGAATGCCGATGTCCACGGCACGATGTGATCTTCACGAGAACCGAACACGTAAGCAGGCGCATCGATCGCACCGAGATTCACAGGCACACCGCACGTCTGCACTACGCCGGGCTGCTTCAGTTCGTTCTGCAAATAGAGATGACGCAGATACCAGCAGAACATCGGGCCCGGCAGGTTCGTACCGTCGCCGTTCCAGTACAGCAGGTCGAACGGCTGGGGCGCATTGCCCTTCAAATAGCTATCCACCACATAATTCCAGACCAGATCGTTCGGACGCAGGAACGAGAACGTATTCGCCAGTTCCACGCCGCGCATGAGGCCCGGCGGTTGACCGAGTCCACCACCGATCGTCTGCTCGCGGAACTGCACATGCGGCTCGTCGACGAAGACATCGAGCACGCCGGTATCGGAAAAATCCAGCAGCGTCGTGAGCAACGTCACACTCGCGACGGGCGACTTGCCACCCTTTTGCCCCTTCGCCGCCAACACGGCGAGCGCAGCAGCAAGCAACGTTCCGCCAACGCAGAAACCGAGCGCGTTGATCTGCGGTTGCCCGCTGATGTCACGCACCACGTCGATGGCGGCGATCGGCCCTTCCCCCACGTAGTCGTCCCACGTCTTGTGAGCGAGTGACGCGTCAGGATTGCGCCACGACACGACGAACACCGTGTGCCCCTGTTCCACCGCATAGCGGATCAGCGAGTTCTCGGGTTGCAGATCGAGGATGTAGTACTTGTTGATGCAAGGCGGCACGACGAGCAACGGGCGCTGATGCACCGTCGGCGTGAGCGGCTTGTATTGAATGAGCTGGATCAGGTCGTTCTCGAAGACTACGGCGCCTTCGGTCGTCGCCACGTTACGGCCGACTTTGAATGCCGCCTCATCGGTCTGCGACACCTTGCCCTTGCCCATGTCGACAAGCAGGTGCTGCATGCCGGCGAGCAAGCTGTCGCCGTGCGTTTGCACGAGGCGCTGCTGCGCGTCCGGATTGGTCGCGATGAAGTTGGCCGGCGAACTGGCCGCGACCCATTGCTCGACCGCAAAACGAATCCGCTCACGGGTCTTGACGTCGGCGTCGACCAGATCGGCCATGCGCATCAGGAAGCGTCCGTTGAGCAGATAGAGGGCGGCGGGCAACGCGTAGAACGGATTACGCCAGCCGTCCCCTGCGAAACGCCGGTCGCCTAACGCCGGCGCCGAGTCCAGACCCGGTTGATTGAAGCTCGCGACAAGTTCGGAAAATTCACGCGCGTAATCCGTCTGAAGCGCATTCAGACGCGTCGGATCGACTTGCAGCGGCGTCGGTTGCGGCAGGCTGCCTGCCTTGCCGAAAAGCTCGAAAAGTCCCGCGAACGGATTCGCGGCACTCGCTGCCCCACCGGCAGCAGAGAATGATGGGCCGGCAGCTCCCGGCAAAGCCCCGAACATTTGTTGGGCGGCCTTGAACCACTGCGACATGTCCTGAGCGGAGAGCGAAGCGGAGGGAAACTGCTGGGCAAACGAGGCGGCAAACGAAGCCGGATCGAAGTTGGCACTGGCGCGATTCATGATAGCCTGAGTATCACGTCCGTTGCGTTCACGGGCCGGCGCCCGAAACGCGGCGGCGTGCTTCGCTTTATGAGCGATGCGCCCCGCCTGTGGAGCATTCTTGCGTGCGCACGCAGGTGTGTCAATGCTTGCGGCGAACGTCCTGAGCGCATTGTCCCGTCGCCCCACCTTTTTTTGAATGCGCGTTTGCCCCGATGTTTATCGTTATTCTCGGCTGGCTCTATGTCATCGCGATGGTTGCCATCACTGCGCCGTCCGTCTGGATGGGGATCGCCCTCTTTTTATTCGGCGGTCTGGCCCCGGTGCTGCTGTGGCTGTACATCGCGGGAAGCCGTATCAGGCGCGCTCGCATGATGCGACCCGATGACGCAGCGACACCCGCCGCATCATCGTCGGATCACGAACCCACACCCCCCACACAATCGCCTTGAGTGAGATGGACTCAAGGCATCATGAGCCGGGTCATGGCGTGCGCCACACAAGCGCCGCCATGCGCCCCGTCGTCCGATCACGTCGGTAGGAATAGAACCGCGTCGCATCGCTGACCGTACACCACTCGCCGCCCGACACATCGGCCACCCCCTCGCGAGCCAGTCGCAAGCGAGCGAGCGCACACAGATCCGCCAACGACTTTCCAACGTCCGGATCCCCATGCGCGACGAATGCGGCTTGCGTCGCCACTCGCTCCGCCGGTGTCGCCGCAGCGAGAAACGCCTCACGCACCTCGGGACCGACTTCGAACGCCTTCGGGCCGATGCAGGGGCCAAGCCATGCGATGACCTGTGCGTCGCCGTCACCTTCCGGCAAACGCGCACGCAACGCCTGTACGGTCTGCTCGATCACACCCGCGCAAAGCCCACGCCAGCCCGCATGCGCAGCCCCCACGGCTCGCCCTTGCACATCGCAAAGCAGCACCGGCATGCAGTCCGCCACCATGACCGTGCTCGCCAGTCCTGTCGCGCTCGTCACGCTGGCGTCTGCCTGCAACGGATCGCCGGCACTCACCGCATCGAGGGCCGCTTGCGCATCGACCACGCGAGGACCATGGACCTGTGCCACCCACGCCGACGGCACACCCGTGCGGTCCGCGAGCAGCGCGCGGTTGGTGCGCACCGCCGCAGGATCGTCGTCCGCCTTGTAACCGAGATTGAAGGTGGCTTGCGGCCCCTGACTCACACCGCCCGCGCGCGTCGTGAACACGGCGCGAACATTCGCCGGGGCTGGCCAGTCGGGGACGATCCAGTCCGCGGGCATCGTGTCTTGCTCAGGCAGGGAAGAAGTCATCAAGCGAGTCGGGAAGCGTTGAAAAATCAAATTCGAGTCCAAGCGCGGTCATCAGGTCGCGCATGTCGTCAGGCAGTGGCGCTTGCCAGTGCATGGGACGGCCGTCTTCGGGATGGATCAACCCCAGTCGCCAGGCATGCAACGCCTGACGCGCAAAATCGCCCGGCAACGCGGGGCGTTTGTGACGGGGTTTATACAGCGGGTCACCCAGCAGCGCATGACCGAGATGCGAGAGGTGAACGCGAATCTGATGCGTGCGCCCCGTATCCAGCGAGCAAAGCACCAGCGAAACCGGGGAACCGTCCCATTCTGCACTGGCGACTGTCACAACACGCGTACGTGCCGGTTTGCCGCCCTGCCCCGGGACGACGGCCATGCGAGTGCGCTCACGCGGATCGCGGCCAATGGGCGCGTCCACGACGGTGCGCAGCGGCGGGCGCCCCCACACCAGCGCGGCGTAGTGACGCTTGACCGTACGCGCCTGCAACTGGCGCACCAGATCGGTCTGCGCGATCAGCGTGCGCGCCACGACCATCAGGCCCGACGTCTCCTTGTCCAGCCGATGGACGATACCGGCGCGTGGCAGATCCGCGGCCGCTTGTCCGTAACGATGCAGCAGTCCGTTGAGTAATGTCCCGGACCAGTTGCCTGCGGCCGGGTGCACGACCAGACCCGCAGGTTTATTGAAGACAGCGAGCGTCGCGTCCTCATACAGGGCATCGAGCGGCACGGGCTCCGGCGCGAACGCCAGTTGCTCGGGCAGCGCTGCCGGCGTGATGAGGACAGCCTCACCGCCCGCCACTTTCTGACGAACCTTGGCAGGCTCGCCGTCGAGCGTGACGCGTCCGTCTTCGACCCACGCTTGCAAACGGCTACGCGAATATTCGGGAAAACATTGTGCGAGCGCTTTGTCGAGACGCTCGCCGGCAAGTGAGTCGGGAAGGGTCGCACTGAGCGGGGCATTGCCGCCCGCCCCGCCCGACAAGGCGGAGCCAGTGAAAGAAGCCCCAGAAAGCGGGCTATCGGAGGCACTCGGGAAAGCCTGCGGAAGCGAGTCGAGATCGTCGTCAGACGAATCCTCTGCATTTTCCGTGGCAAATGAGGCGGTTACGCTATAATCCGGCAGAATTGAACGGGTCATCGAGAAGTGAAGCTAACGAGCATGCAAGCCCTGAAACTTGTCAAACATCTGACGCTGGCCGCCTTCGTGGTCGGCGGTGTGGCCGCCTGCGGCATTCTGCCGGAGAAAGTCGACGAAACGGCCGGCTGGTCGACGAACAAATTATACTCGGAAGCCAAGGACAGCTTCGATAGCGGCGACTACACCAAGGCCGCCAAGTACTACGAGTTGCTTGAAGGGCGCGACCCGTTCGGCCCGCATGCGCAGCAAGCGCAGATCAATACGGCTTACTCCTATTACAAGGACAACGAGCCGGCACAGGCGCTTGCCGCCGTTGATCGCTTCATCCGGTTGCATCCGGACAGCCCGTCGATCGATTACGCCTATTACCTCAAGGGCCTGATCAGCTTCAACGACGATCTGGGTCTGTTCGGCCGCTTCTCGGGCCAGGATCTCAGCGAACGCGATCCGAAGGCACTGCGCGCGGCGTACGACAGCTTCAAGTATCTGGTCGAGCACTATCCGAGCAGCAAATACGCGAACGACGCCGCCCTGCGCATGCGCTACGCCGTCAACGCCATGGCTGCCCACGAAGTGCACGCCGCCGAGTACTACTATCGTCGTGGTGCCTACCTGGCTGCCGTGAACCGCGCACAAACCGCGCTGCAGGATTACGATCAGGCGCCCGCGTTGGAAGACGCGCTCGGCATCATGATCAAGTCGTACGACAAACTCGGCATGACCGAGCTGCGTGACGACGCCCGCCGCGTGATGGAAAAGACCTATCCGAAAAGCGGCTACCTGACGGTTGGCCGCCGCATCGATGGTGACGGCAGCGACAAGAAGTCCTGGTGGCAGATCTGGCGTTAAACCGCCAATCGCTTGCCCCAATCGTTGCCTTCACCGGAAAGCCCTCGCTCATGCGAGGGCTTTTTGTTTTCATGACGGCCCTATAACACCCTCCCAACAGGAGATGGTTCCGTGACGACTTCCGCCGCCTCCCGCAAGACGCTTCTCGCTCTGCGTCACGTGCACTTCGAAGATCTCGGCACGCTCGCGCCTTACTTTATCCAGCGCGGGTACGCGATTGAGTATGTGGATGCACCACTCGCCGATCTGCGCTCGATCAACGCCCTCGCCCCCGACCTGCTGGTGGTGTTAGGCGGACCGATCGGCGCTTTCGACGAAGTGATGCATCCGTTTATCGCCGACGAGTTGGCATTGGTGAAGGCGCGTCTGGATGCGCGTGCACCGATCCTCGGCATCTGTCTCGGCGCGCAACTGATGGCACGCGCGCTTGGGGCGAAGGTGTATCCGCTTGGCGTGAAGGAAATCGGCTACGCGCCGCTGACGCTTACCAGCGCCGGGAAGGTGTCCCCGCTGGCAGCGCTGGGCGATGCGAGCGTGCTCCACTGGCACGGCGACCAGTTCGACATCCCGGCGGGCGCCGAGCATCTGGCGAGCACCGCGATTGGAGAGAATCAGGCATTCGCATCAGGAACGCACGCGCTGGGTCTGCAATTCCATCTGGAAGCCGACGCCATGCGCATTGAATCCTGGCTGGTGGGGCATGCCTGCGAATTGGGTGCCGCAAAAATCGATCCGGTGGCGTTGCGTGCCCAGGCATGTGAGCACCACGCTCGATTGTCGGCGGTCGCACCGGCGGTCATCGGCCGTTGGCTGGACGAAATGTCAGCCTGACATCAGAGGGAAGTGAAGGCCGGACACTCGTCAGGCCGTCCCCAATACGTCAACGCATCAATCGCCCGCGCTGGCGGCAATTTCATCGAAGAAGCCCCGTACGATGGGCAGTTCACGTGTGCGCTTGAACGGTGGCAGGCTCTGCCAGATCCGACGCCCATAAGGCTTATCGACCAGACGCGGATCGCAAATCATCAGCACGCCGCGATCGCCCTCCGAGCGAATCAACCGCCCCGCCCCCTGTTTGAGCGTGATGACCGCCTGCGGCAACTGATGCACCGCGAACGGGCTGAGCCCCTTCTTCGTGAGTGCGTCGAGTCGTGCGGCCAGCACGGGATCGTCGGGTGGCGCGAACGGCAACTTGTCGATGATGACGAGCGACAGCGCCTCACCCCGCACGTCCACCCCTTCCCAGAAGCTCTGACTACCGATGAGCACGGCGTTGCCAAGCGAGCGGAAACGATCAAGCAACTCGGTGCGGCTCGCCTCGCCCTGCACGAGCAGAGGATATGGCCAACCACGCCGGTCGAACTCTTCGCGCAGACGCTCGGCCGCACGGTTCACCGCGCGCAGCGTCGTACACAGGACAAAGGCGCGCCCGCCACTCACTTCCAGCACCGGCAGCGCCGCATCGAGCACTGCGTCGGTGAATCCCGGCGATGACGGCTGCGGCAATCCGCGCGGCACGTACAGCAGACTCTGGTTCGGGTAATCGAACGGACTGGCGAGCGTGAGCGACTTGCCTGCGTCGAGACCCAATTGCGCCGCGTAGTGCATGAAGTTGCCCTTCACCGATAACGTGGCCGACGTGAAAATCCAGGCTCTCGGCGCACCGGCACGCTGTTTCGCGAAGATCGGCGCAATCGAGAGCGGCGTCTGATGCAACTGCACCGCCTGCGAAAACACTTCGATCCAGCGCACGGTCTCAGGCGGTGTATAGGTCTTTTCCGCGCCGCCCTCGCCCGTCGACTTGCTTTGCGCCGACTTCGCTTCAGCGGCCAGTCGCGCGGCTTCCGCCTCACGGGCCTTGGCCGCCTTCTCGCGTTTGCCGTCGGTCACACGCGGGGCATCCGGATCGAGTAACGGCAGCGGTTGCTCACCTGGCGCGGGCGGTGTCGCCCCCGTCTGCCAACGCTCCAGTTGCTGATGCAGCTCCAGCGCACGACGCAAGCATGTCCCCAGCGCCTCAGCCCGTTCGGATTGATGCTCGAGCGTCTCGATGACATCCAGCAACGCGACGTCCACGCTGTCGAGCGCGTTGAACAGTTCGTGATCGTCCGCCAATTGCGCCACGGACATGCGCGTGTTTTCCTGGCCGAACGTCAGTCGGACATCGCGCGCCGCCCGTTCGAGGTTCGCGCCGAGCTTGACCCAATCGGCCGCATCGCGCGCATGAATCAACCCTTCAGCCACGCAGTCACGCGCCAACTCAAGTATCTGCCCCGTCGAAACGGTCTCACCGAAGAAGAGTGTGGCCGTCTCGGGTAACTGGTGCGCTTCGTCGAAGATCACCGTATTCGCACTCGGCAGCAATTCGGCCATGCCGGTGTCACGCAACATCACGTCTGCAAAGAACAGGTGATGGTTGACCACGACGAGATCGGCTTGCTGCGCCTCTTTGCGCGCTTGCATGACGAAGCAATCTTTGTAGCGCGGACACTCCTGACCGAGACAGTTATCACGCGTGGACGTGACTTGCGCCCAGATCGGCGAGTTCTCGGGCACCGACGCCAGTTCCGCCTTATCGCCACTGTGCGTGATCTGCGCAAACGTGACGATCTCGCGCAACTGCGCCGCTTCGTGGCGCGAAGCAAAGCGCCCTTCCTGCTGGGCGCGCTCCAGATAGTAGTGACAGAGATAATTCGCCCGGCCCTTGAGCATGGCCACCGTCACCGGCACGGCGAGCGCCTTGCGCACCGTGGGAATGTCGCGCGCGAAAATCTGATCCTGCAAGTGCTTGGTGCCGGTCGAGATGATCGTCTTGCCGCCCCACAGCATGGCGGGCACGAGATACGCGTAGGTCTTGCCGGTGCCCGTCCCCGCTTCGGCGATCAGCGTGTCGTGCGTGTCCATGGC
The DNA here is from genome assembly GCA_031291335.1 of Pandoraea sp. GTDB lineage: Bacteria > Pseudomonadota > Gammaproteobacteria > Burkholderiales > Burkholderiaceae > Pandoraea. Next base: position 38,130 of record JARLJF010000005.1, read on the forward strand.
AGCCGCCACGGCGCGCGCCATCTCGGTCTGCGGCTCACGCGAGCGATAGCCATCGATGGCGCGCGCGAGCATGCCGCCGTCGCTGAAAATTTCCTCCAGCTCGCGCTCGCGTTTGGCGGCAAGCGGCTTGAGTCCGTGGAAAGTCGGCGCGTCGGGGCTTTGGGAGATATCGGGGGAATCGCTGGATGCGGCGGAATCGGTCAAAACGGCTGGGAAACTCAAAGGCGCCGCGAATCTCATCAACAGGATTCACGACGCCGGCAATGGAAAGGTAACGACGCAAACGTTCGGGGAAAGGCCCCGAACGTCGCGCGGGACACCTGCTCAGGCAGGCTGGTCCGGCATTTGCTGCACTTGCAGCAGGGTGATCGTGTCCTTGATTTTCAGACGGCGCTTCTTGAGCCGGGTGACCTGAAGTTCATCATACGTGGGCTCCGTCAGCAATTTGTCGATCAGGAAGTCCAGATCCCGGTGTTCGATCTGCAACTCGATGATGCGGCGTCCAATGGAGTGAAGATCGTGCTGCATCGTGGCAACTCTCCTGCGACTCTCAAATGATTCCGTTTCCTGCGGAAGGTGTGGCAAACACAATCGGCGCCTTCGCCCTTCGCCCTTCGCACTCCGCAGGCCACGCAGCACACCGTGTGCCGCCGGCCCGGGCATCGCTCATTGTCCCTGTAACGCCTTTTGTGCCGGCGAGCCGCCCGATTGCGAATCGTTGCGGCGCTCGTCTGACTTCTTCTGGCGCTCGATGGCTTCCTGCTGCTTCTGGTTGTACTTGCGCACGTTCTCTTCGCGCTCTGCCGCCTTTTGCGCCGCCGTCGCCTTCGCGTCGTCGAGCTTCTGCTGCTGCGTCGCCTGCTTGGCATTGTACTGCTCCGTGTTAGCCGCACGCTGCGGGGCCTGGCCCGTACGCTCGGTCACACGCTGTTGATACTCGGCTTGCTTGGCTTCGTAGTCGGAGACGTTCTGCGCGCGTTCCGCGGCACGTTGGGGCGCTTCGGCGGCCGTTTGTGCGCGCTTGTCCGCGAGACGCTCGTCACGCTGTTGTGCGCGCGCCTTGCGCTCCAGATCTTCGAGCACCAGTCGCTGGCTGCGAACGGCCTTGAGTTCCTCGCGCTGCTTGTCGCGGGCGCTGTCGATGCAGTAGTTCACGAAGAACTTCGACGCGCATTCGTACTTCGCTTCCTCGAAACGATAGTCGATCCAGGCGCGCTGACGATCGAGCACCGCGCGGCGTCCGGCGAAGTCGTCATCAGCGGGATGCATATCGAGCTGGTCGTCGTAGGCGACGGGCTTGTCATCCTCGGCGGCAGCCGCCGCCGCGCTGGCCTTGCTGGCCGACGACGGCGTGCGATCCGCCGTGGCGTCGAAAGGAACATGCGGCACGCGAAGCTGTTCGGTAGTGCGCCCGGCGGCCTCGACAGCCGAGAGCCCCTGCGCGAACGATGCCCCCGGCACGACGGCAGCCGCCGTCATGATGCCGAACGCCCCAAGCGCGCTCAGCGACACACGCGTGTGATGACGCGAATACAGACGCGAAAACAATTTTTCGAAGGAAATCATGAGGTTGAGCGGAGTCATGCCAAATTTTAGCATTGCCTGCCCGGACGCGCCCGCGGTTTATGGCAAAATGCCCCGCTCCTGGCACTTGGGTAACTCGCAACACTCATGACGCAAAACGTAGCCCTTCAGATCGTTCAACGCATCGCCGCCGAACTCAGCGTGCAGCCGCGTCAGGTCGCCGCCGCGGTGCAATTGCTGGACGAAGGCGCCACCGTGCCCTTCATCGCTCGCTACCGCAAGGAAGTGACCGACAACCTCGATGACACGCAGTTGCGTACGCTCGAAGAGCGCCTGCTTTATCTTCGCGAACTGGAAGAGCGCCGCGCGGCGATCCTGGCAAGCATCGACGAGCAAGGCAAGCTGACCGACGAACTGCGCACCGCCATCGAGGCGGCTGAAACGAAGCAGACGCTCGAAGATCTTTACCTTCCCTACAAGCAGAAGCGCCGCACCCGTGCGCAAATCGCCCGCGAAGCCGGTCTCGAGCCGCTCGCCCAGGCGTTGCTCGCCGACCCGACGCTCGACCCGCAAACCGAAGCCGCCAAGTTTGTCGATGCCGAAAAGGGCGTCGCCGACATCAAGGCCGCGCTCGACGGCGCCCGCGACATCCTGTCGGAACAATTCGGCGAGACGGCCGACTTGCTCGGCAAGCTGCGCGATTACCTGTGGAATCAGGGCGTCGTGTCGTCGAAGGTCATCGAAGGCAAGCAAAACGAGGAAGGCGAGAAATTCCGCGACTACTACGACTACGACGAGCCGATCGCCGCGGTGCCGTCGCACCGCGCGCTCGCCCTCTTCCGTGGCCGTAACCTCGGCATTCTGATGGTCAAGCTGGGCCTCGGCGAAGAACTCGACGCCCAGATCCCGCACCCGTGCGAAGGCGTGATCGCCGGTCACTTCGGTATTCGCCAGCAGAACCGCGCGGCCGACAAGTGGCTGTCGGATGTCTGCCGCTGGTGCTGGCGCGTCAAGGTGCAGCCACACCTTGAGTCGGAACTGCTCACGCAGATGCGCGAAAGCGCCGAGAACGAGGCGATCCGCGTGTTCGCGCGCAACCTCAAGGCGCTGCTGCTCGCCGCACCTGCAGGCCCGAAGGGCGTGATCGGTCTCGACCCGGGGCTGCGTACCGGCGTGAAGGTGGCCGTGGTCGATCCGACCGGCAAGCTGCTGGGCACCGACACCATCTACCCGCATGAGCCGCGCCGCGACTGGGACGGCTCGCTCTCGCGACTCTCGAAGATCGCCGCCGCCACGGGCGCGGAACTCGTGAGTATCGGTAACGGCACGGCCTCGCGCGAAACAGACAAACTCGCACTCGAGCTGATCAAGCGCCATCCCGAACTCAAGCTCCAGAAGATCGTGGTGTCTGAAGCCGGCGCCTCGGTGTATTCGGCATCGGAATTCGCGGCGAAGGAATTCCCGGAACTTGACGTGTCGCTGCGCGGCGCGGTCTCGATTGCCCGTCGCCTGCAAGACCCGCTGGCCGAACTCGTGAAGATCGAACCGAAGGCCATTGGCGTGGGCCAGTATCAGCACGACGTGAACCAGCGCGAGCTGGCGCGTATGCTCGATGCCGTGGTCGAGGATTGCGTGAACGCCGTGGGGGTGGACGTCAACACCGCATCGGCACCGCTGCTCGCCCGCGTATCGGGCCTGAACAGCACGCTCGCGAAGAATATCGTCGACTTCCGCGACAGCAACGGCCCGTTCCCGAACCGCGAGTCCCTCAAGAAGGTGCCGCGTCTGGGCGACAAGACCTTCGAGCAGGCCGCCGGCTTCCTTCGTGTGAATGGCGGCGACAATCCGCTCGACCGCTCGTCGGTTCACCCGGAAGCGTATCCCGTCGTGGAACGCATTCTGGAGAAGATCAAGAAGACCATCGGCGACGTCATGGGCAACGGCTCGGTCGTTCGCAGCGTCTCGGCGACCGAATTCGTCGACGAACGTTTCGGCCTGCCGACGGTAAAGGACATCCTGACCGAACTCGAGAAGCCGGGCCGCGATCCGCGTCCGGAGTTCAAGACGGCAACCTTCCAGGAAGGCGTCGAGAAGCTGAGCGACCTGAAGCCGGGCATGCAGCTCGAAGGCGTGGTGACGAACGTGGCCGCATTTGGTGCGTTCATCGACATCGGCGTACATCAGGACGGTCTGGTGCACGTCTCCGCCATGTCGACGAAGTTCATCAAAGACCCGCATGAAGTCGTGAAGGCCGGCGACATCGTGAAGGTGAAGGTGCTCGAAGTCGATCCGCGCCGTCAGCGTATCTCGCTCACCATGCGACTCAACGATGATCTGCCGGTCGCCGGTGCCACGGATCGTCCGAGCAGCGGCGGTGGTGGTGGCGCACGCGGCGGTAACGGTGGCAGTGGCGGCGGTCATCGCGGCGGTGGCGGCGGCCGTCAGCGCGAGCCGGAGTCGGTGAGCGCCATGGCAGCGGCTTTCGCCAAACTCAAGCGGTAACAGCCACACGTCTTGAGCGCGGCGTGTCACTTACGCCCCGCGACAGGCCCGCCATCTCCGGATCGCGGGCCTTTTCTTTGGTCTGAGGGACGTAAAAAAAGCCGGTGGAGATTTCGCTCCACCGGCTTTTTTGCACTTCATCTCTACCTCGCGCTACGCCCTTGACAACACTGGACACTGGACACAGGACAGAGCGCAGAGCATCTTCAAATCTCGATCTTCGTCCCTAGCTCGACCACACGGTTCGCGGGAATGCTGAAGAAGTCGGTCGGCTTGGCCGCGTTCTGGTGCATCCACGCGAACAAGCGTTCGCGCCAGATCGACATGCCCGGCAGCTTCGTCGGCACCACGGTTTCGCGCGCGAGGAAGAACGACGTGTCCATCAGCTCGAAATGCATGTCCGTCTTCTCCTCGAGCAGATGCAGCACCTCCTTCACGTCGGGCGTCTCGTTGAACCCGAACGTGGCGACTACGCTATACAGACCGCCAGTGTGGTCCTTGGCCTCGATACGGGTAGCGTCCTCGACATACGGCACATCGACCGTGCGGAACGTCAGGAAGATGGTGCGCTCGTGCAGGATGCGGTTGTGCTTGAGGTTATGCAGCAGGCTCACCGGCACCAGCGTATTGCCGCCGGTCAGGTAGATGGCGGTGCCCGCCACACGATGCGGCGGGTGTGCGAGCAGCCCCTGCAGGAACGGCCCGAGCGGAATACCGTCGGCCGCCGTGCGCTCGCGCAGCAATTGACGACCCTTGTGCCAGGTCATCAGCATGAAGAACAGGAACGCACCCAGCGCCAGCGGCAACCAGCCGCCCTCTTCGACCTTGATCAGGTTCGCGCCGAAGAACGCGAAGTCGACCACGAGGAAGCCGGTGATGATCAGTGCCACCAGGAACTTGTTCCAGTTCCACACCTTGACCATGACCACGCAAGCGAGAATCGTCGTGATGACCATCGTCGTCGTCACGGCAATACCGTACGCCGCCGCCAGATTGCTCGACGACTTGAACGCCAGCACGATCCAGATAATGACCAGCAGCAACGCCCAGTTGATCACAGGCATGTAGATCTGGCCGATCTCACGATCCGACGTGTGCAGAATCTTCATGCGCGGAACATAACCGAGCTGAATGGCCTGACTGGTAAGCGAAAACGCCCCCGAGATCACGGCCTGCGAGGCGATCACGGTGGCCGCCGTCGCCACGATCACCAGCGGTAGCAGCGCCCAGTCCGGCGCCAGCAGGAAGAACGGATTCTCGATGGCCTGCGGATTCGTGAGCAGCAGCGCACCCTGACCGAAGTAGTTCAGCGTCAGCGCCGGGAACACCAGGAACGACCATGCGAAACGGATCGGACGAATTCCGAAGTGTCCCATGTCGGCATACAGCGCTTCGGCACCGGTCAGCACCAGGAACACCGAGCCAAGGACGATATAGGCTTGCAGGGCGTGCGTGCGAATGAAGTGGATGCCGTAGTACGGGTTGATCGCCTTGATGATCTCGGGCGCGGCCACGATGTTGTACACACCGAGCACGCCGAGAATCACGAACCACGTCACCATCACCGGACCGAACAGGCGTCCAACCTTGGCCGTGCCCGACTTCTGCATCGAGAACAGGATGATGAGAATGACGATGGTGATCGGCAAGACGAAGCGAGACAGCGACGGCGCGGCGATCTCAAGCCCCTCAACCGCCGACATCACCGAGATGGCTGGGGTGATGACCGCATCGCCGTAGAACATGCAGGCACCGAACATGCCGAGCATCATGAGCACCGAGGCCCACTTGCTGCCGGCACGCACACTGCGCAGGCTGAGCGCCATGAGCGCGAGCACGCCGCCTTCGCCGCGGTTGTCCGCCCGCATCACGAACAGCACGTACTTGAGAGACACCACGATCACCAGCGCCCAGAACAGCAGCGAGATGATGCCGAACACGGCTTGCTGGGTAAATGGAATGCCGTGCTGTGGATCGAAACATTCCTTGAGCGCATAGAGCGGGCTGGTGCCGATATCGCCGAAGACCACGCCGATGGCCGCCACCATGAGCGCGGGCATGGCCTGAGGGCGCTGCCCGTGTCGTATGTTTTGCGTCATAAGGTTTGGGTAATCGCTTTATTGCGCTGCACAAAATGGGCGCTATTCTAACTGGGCGCCGGTTCCCTCGCCAGTCCGGACAGGTGCTGAGTGTCGAACGTCTTACATGACATGCCTCGCTAGGATAATTCGAGCGGCGCCCCGTGACCAGTGCGGCACAGCAAGGGTTTAGCCTCCCCGTCCTGCTACGGCATAGCGCGCGCGGCACCGCATTTCGAGTTGCAAATGCGAGACATATGCCAGACATGCGTGATTCGTGTGTCGACAGTCCCCCCAATTGCGTGTAGTGCCCACAAGCCCATCGCCGCAGGGTGCCGCAGGACGGGCGTCTGCGACATCGCCATTAGGCTCTCGCCCACGAAAAAAGCCGCCCGAAGGCGGCTTTCCCCTATCTTGAGACGTCAGCCGAAAACCGGCTGGCGCGCAACTCGCTTAGTGACGACGCGTCGTCTTGCGGTTGGCGGTGCTCTTGGCCGAGCGAACGAGATCCGAATCGGCGCTGTTCTGCTCGGCTTCCAACGAACGAATCTGGCCTTGCAGGTCGGTCAGGCGGATACGTGCCGCCGTGCGTTCGGTTTCCAGTGCCGAAGCCTGTTCACGCACAGCCTGCTGGTTCTGGGCCAATGCCTGTTCCTGCTGACGCTGGATCGCGAGGTCGCTCTGCACCGCGTTCAGGCGCGCTTCGCTCTCTGCGAGCTGGCGTTCCATCATCGCTTTCTGGGCCTCGAGCTTGATGCGACGGATTTCCACGTCGGCGAGCACCTGCGTCTGGCGTGCGAAGTCGCCGTACAACGCTTCGGCCTTCTTCTCATTGCCCACCTTGACGACGCGCCAGAACTGACCTTCGTGGAACAGGGCGACGTAGTACCCCATCGTTTGCGGATAGAACAACAGGCTGGCGCCGTAGCGGCCGTTGTATGTGGTGCGAAGTTCGGTGACTTCCTTGTTCTGGATGCGATCGCGCAGTTCCTGAATCGCGCCCGAGGCGACAGGCGCCGTGGCCGATTGCGCAGGCGCCGCCGGAGCCGCGAGCTGGGCGGGTGTCGCGCCGGTCACATCCCTGACCGCATCGGCAGCCCCCGCTGACGTTCCCCAGGCTGCCAGGCATGCCACCCCCACACCCAACCAAAACCGCCCCCGGCAATCACTGATTTTCATCTGATCTGTTTTCCTGTTATCGACCGGATCGTTTGACGACCCTTATTCGTCGCATTCAATCGCCACCCCGGACTCCGTCCCGAGGATCTGAGACCTGCGTATTTGTGGAATGATAACCGCATGCCCGCAATAGCCGACAATTCTATCCATTGAGGCGCGCACTTCCAAGCAGGGAATGCGTTATTGTGTCCGCTCGATTTCATCTGTTGATACCGCGCAACTACGGGGTCTGCGAGAGTTCCGGCGGACGGAACCTCCTTGTCAGACAAATCCCGTCATCCCAGAGAAAATTGAGTCGTTGCCCACGCAGAAGACGGGGCGGCTTTACGCTTCGTGCTCGTTGGCCAATTCCGAGTCGTTGCCGAGGATCTGATATTTGCGCATTTTTTCCCACAGCACCTTGCGACTGATGCCCAGCGCGTTGGCAGTGTCCTGACGCCGCCAGCCATTGGCGTCGAGCGCCGCGACGATACGCGCCCGTTCGGTCGCATCCCAACGGGCGCGCTCTGTCAGCGCCCCGCCGCGCGAGGCATCGTCGCTACGTACGGCCGTACCGATGGCAAGCGCGTCGAAGATCGGACGAATACGCCGCTCGTCCCAGCCGCCGAGTTGTCGGTAGATGATGCCGACGCGCTCGGCGATGTTGCGCATCTCGCGCACGTTTCCGGGAAACACCCCGCCTTCCACCAGCTCACGCAGCCACGGCGGCACCTGAGCGCCCACCTCGCTGTCGCCCACGACCTTGCCTAGATAGGCCGTGAAGACGGCCAGCTTGTCGACGGGCCCGCGCTCTTCGAGACTGGGAATATGCAGCTCGATTACGGCAAGCCGGTAGAACAGGTCCGCGCGAAACAGTTCGTCGCGAACCATCGTCTTGAGGTTCTTGTTGGTGGCCGCCACGAGCCGGAAGTCGAGCTTCACCGGCTGAGCCGAGCCCAGACGCGTCACCGCGCTATCTTCCAGCACCCGCAGCAGCTTGACCTGCTGATACAACGGCAGGTCGCCGATTTCGTCGAGGAAGAGCGTGCCGTCGTTCGCTTGCTCGAAATAGCCCTTGTGGGAATAGAGGGCGCCGGTAAACGCCCCTTTCGCGTGACCGAAGAAATGCGACTCGAACAGCCCGTCGGGAATCGCACCGCAGTTCACGGCCACGAACGGCCCCTGCCCGTAATGACTCTGCTTGTCGTGCAACAGACGGGCGATGCGCTCCTTGCCCACGCCTGTCTCGCCGTGGATCAGAACGTTTGAATCGCAATCGGCGAAGGCATCCACCTCGGCGAGCAGCCCGAGCATGGCGCTCGACTGGGCGACGAGTGGGTCGGCCGGCGCCGGGGCACGGTCGGCTTCTGCCATGGCGCCCGAGAGCTTGAAGATGAGCGTGCGCAGTTCCGCGCCGGAGAAGTCGAGCGTGAGGATGTTGCTGTATTCGGGCGGATAGACGCGCGGATCGTTCTCGCGCGGCGTGGTGGCCACCCAGATCACGGGCATGCCGTGACCCAGTTGCCACTCCTGCGCATTGGTGGATGCGCCTTCGATCACCGACACGCTGACCACCGCAATGGACGGACGCGCCTTGGTGCGCTCACGCGACAAATCCACGCCGTCGGCGCGAATGACTTCCATATCGAAGCTCGCGAGGCAATGCGCAACCCGGTCGGCAATATCCGACTTGCCTTCCCACACATACACGTCGAGATCTTCACGTACTGGCTTGCTTTTCATGCTGATCCGCTGGTTGACGGCGGCCCTCGGCGTTCGTCATGGTGAAGTTCAGTGTTTCGATCCTGCTGCGCTTCCGGTCCCGATTGCTGCTCCCGATTGCCGCTCCCGATAAGGCCCCGTCCGGGGCCTCGCTAATTCACCAGTTGTACGAGTCCGTTCTGGCAGTTGATGCTGTCGACGGTGACGGTCGTCATGCCCAAGGTGATGCCCAACGACGAGAGCAGCGTGTTAAGCAAATTGCTAAGCGGCGTGAGCAACGGGTTGAGCAAGGTGTAGAGAATGCTGCCGAGTACGGGCGAGATGTCGGAGGTACCTATCGATCCGGACACGGCGTTGATACGGCACTGATTCGCTCCACTGCCCAACAGATTGCACACTAAATCCGATACTCCACCCAATAGCCCGTTCACTATCCCGCCGAGGGTATTGACCAGGCCAGTGACAAGCCCGCCCACGCCGCCCACCACCTGAGGTAAGTTCAGCGTAAGCACGCCACCCAGCGTGGTACCCAGCGCATTGGTGGTTGCCTTGAGGCCGGCGGCGGCGGAACTGAGAAACGAGTTGATCGTCGAGACGGTGGCGCCGACCGCCGCTGTCGGCACGTTGCCGACCAGACCAGTGCCGATCGTGCCTGACGACGAGGTTCCCGACGCGCTCACGTCCAACGTCAGGCCCGTGAGCAGTGCGGTGACGATCTGGCTCAAGTTCACGCTGGAGCCGACCGGGCCGACTGCCTGTGGGAATGGACCGGTGAACGTCATCGGCGAGGGGGAGTTGGTCACGAGCGACAGATTGACGTTACCGCCGACGTTGATCAGGCCCAGCAACGTCGCGATGTTCGTGCGTTGCGTCATGAGCGTGGTGCAACTCGCAGAGTTGGTCGCCACGTTCACACCGGTAGCCGTGCCGCCGACACACACATTCACCAGCCCCGAATTTACCTGAAGCGTTGCCGAGGGAGTTGCACCGCACTGCAGGGCCGTGACCGTGGCGGTCGACTGCGCCACCTCGAGTACGAGCGGCAGGTTCAGTTGCGTGTTCAGACCGTTGAGCAGGCCGCCTAGCAACCCACCGGACGTGTTCACCGTCAGGAAAAGCCGCACCTGCGCCGTTGTCGCGGTCGCCCCGACACCGCCCACGCCAACTTGGGGCGGTGAAATAACACGGGCCACGACCGACACCGTACCGCCCAGAATAGAGAGTGACGGAATCGCGACAGCATTGTTGCCATTGGCACCGACCACCGCAGCCGAAATCAGATCGGCGACACCGATATTGGCAGTCAGTGCATTTGCCGCGCTCACGCCCGCCGCGTCGATATTGGCAATGATGCCTGGCGTCGTCGCAGTTCCCAGTAGATTGATCGGAAGGTTCAGCACCGGGCTGTTGGCGAACACGTTGATGAGATTGTTCATCGCCGTGACGGATGCCGAGAGCGCACCATTTTGTGTGGCAAGTGCTGTGTTCGTCGCGCTGAGCAACGTCCCCACCGTCAGGTTCTTCACGGCAGCCACTCCGGTAAGCGACGCCACCGATACGTCACCCGTGATGCCCACCCCGAGTGCTTGCAATAGCCCCTTGGGCGTGATGTTCACGCCAACCAGTTGCTGAGCCGCGCCCACGTACAACTGAGGCGAGATACCCACCGCGCTGAGCAGCGGCGCAAGAACAGAATTATTGGCGTTGAGCGCCAATAACCCCGAGTCGACCGTGAACGTCACCACGGCAGGCGCCTTGCGCGCTGTGGCCGTGGCGGCGATCGTGCGCGAACCGATGAGTTGAAAGAAAGAAGGCACGCTCAAGGTCAGCGTCACCGCCACCGCGTTACCGGCCGCTGCACTCGCGGCATTGCCCGGCGTGAAGGGAACGAATGTCCCCGGCACTGTCGCGCTCGGCAGGGGCGATGTCCAGACGCCGCACGACGACGACACCGTCAGCCCCGAGACATTGCTGCCCATATTCGCCGTCACGTTCGCGCTCACGACACTGCTAAAAGACGTCGCGTTGGCGCACCCCGGCAGCGTTTGGGCGCCCGCCAGCGCCGCCATGTCAGCCGTGCGCTGCAAATTGCGCCGCTGCATGAACGCATAGCCTGCATCGATGGCGAACGCGAGAATCAGCACCACGATCACAAAGCTGAAGGCGAGAATCGGTATCGAACCGCGTTGCCGCCCGCCCGACGCGGCGACACGATCCATTTGGCGCATACGCGCACGCGGGGTCATGGTCCGTCACTGGCTCGCGCCAGCCCCCGAGCCGCCCGATGACGCACCGCCACCGCCACCGCCACCGCCACCGCCACCACCGCCCGCATCGCTCTGGATCATCGTCGGGTAGAACTGCGGAATCGGGTACGAGAAGCTATCCAGATAGCGTTTGTAGGCACGCGAGGCCGTCGCACCGAGCATCGGCAGCCCCGGCCCGGCGGCCAGATTGCTCGATTGAAGCGCAAGCAGCGCTGCGGTTTCGTCACCCAGCATGCCGTCACGCGCGTGCTCGCCGACACGCAACGGCGTATTGCGGCGAACCACGTTCCGCGGCACACGACTCGCCTGCTGTGCAGGGGGCGCAGTGGCTTGCACCACTTGTCCCTGCGCGGCGTCTCCTGCCGTCGGCATTGGCGGCACTACCGGCACCGCCTGTGACGGTGCCGCTACGCTGCGTGCGTCGGCACTCCCCATCGATCCCGTAATCGGCGCATTGCTCTGCGCGGCAGCCGCACCGGCCCAAAGCGCGAGCACGGCGACAGTGAGCTGCGCTGCGAACAGCAGCCGGGAGCCCGAATTTCCTTGTGGTTTCTGGACTGCCATCATCGCGTCTCCCTGATGTTGCGTGACTCGCGTCTTGTATCCTGCGCCGTACATGAATGAAGAAGCCATCGCATTACTGCGAATGACCGAAACGATCGAGCAGCGACGTCGGCATGTCGCTCCGGGCGGTATCGCCTGCTCGCGCCAGCTTGGCCTCCGCGGTAGCGGCCGACGTGGACCCCGAGGTGGATGCCGCGTTGCCCTGCGTTTGGGTTTGCACGGGGACAGACGCACTGCCTGACGTCAAACGCACGACCACGGGACCATCGGCGCCCACGGTCGCGCCCGCACCTCCCACACCTCCCGGACTTCCCTGCGCCGTCTTCGCAACCGGTACCGCCAGCGGAGTAATCGAGGCCGCCGCCTGCGCCGCAGCGCGCGCAGCGGCAGCGCTCGCCGCAGCACGGCGCGCCTTCACTTGTGCGCTGATGTCGGCGGCGAGTTTGTCGATGGCCTCGCGTGTGGTCTGCGGCATCTTCGCGCGCGTCATCATGTCGTCGGCGCGCGAACGCTCGCCCGTCACCACGAGATAAACCGCCAGATTGCTCAGCACCTTGCGACTGTCAGGCCGCAACTCCGCAGCCTGAGCGAGCGGCACGCGCGCCGCCCCGGCGTCGCCATTGTTCAGCAGCGCAAAGCCAAGATCGCTGAGGTAGAACGCTTCCGTCGGCGCACGCGACACCGCCTCACGCAGCGCCTGCGCCGCGCCCGCGAAATCCTTGCGTTGCGCCGCGACCAGACCGATGCCGTGCCATGCCGCCGCTGCCTCGCTCCCTCCAAGCAACGTGCGATACGCCTGCTCGGCCGCGTCGGGCTGACCGGTCTCACGCAACGCGTCGGCACGAAGAATGTCGATATCCGGTGAAGCGCCGTACTGAATCCGGAACTGATCGATGTGGGCGAGCGACGCGAAATACGAGCCCTGCTCCTGCATCTGACGAATCATGGACAGATACAGCTCACGCGTATCCGGCTTGGCGGCCTTGGCCTTCTCTTCGTCGTTCTGCTGCGCCTGCATCAACGCGGCGGCCGAGGGCGCACCGTAACCGCCGATGCGCGGGCCGCCACACCCGGCTAGTGCGACAAGCGTTGCCGTACACAACACGGCGGCCAGCGAGCCGGACATGACGCGGCCCGCTTTGCGTTGATGCCGGACACCGCTCGCCGCAGTGGCGCTCGCGACGGTCTGTGTCGGAATTTGTGGGGTCACTGCATGGCCTCCATCGATTTAGCCAGCGACAGAATCGCCGGTCCTGCGACCACCAGCATCAACGCGGGCAGCAGGGTCAGCATCATCGCCAGCGTCATCTTCACGGTGAGCTTGCCGATGCGCTCTTTCATTGTCTGGCGACGTTGCTCACGCAAGCGATCGCTGAACTGTTGCAGCGGTTCCTGCACCGCACCGCCGTGTTGCTCGACCTGCACGATCAGCCGGACGAGGGCGCGCAGATCGTCGTTGTCGTACACCTCACGCAAGCGCCCCAGCGACGCCTCTCGTCCACGCCCCGAAGCGTGCTGCCGATTGGCGTTCTCGAACTCCCTGGACAGAATCGGCAGCACTTCGCGGAAGTCGGAAACCACCACATACAGGCTTTGGTCCATCGACAATCCAACACCTTGCAGCAGACGCAGCAGATCGATGAGCAACGGCAGTTCGTCGACCAGATCGCGACGACGCTGGCCCGCCTTGCGCTGCACATAGAACTTCGGTGCGAGCAATCCGGCCCCAGCCGCACCGAGCAGGCGCAGGATCGTGCCGAGGCCGCCGCCGCCCGGGAACCACAACCAGACGAGCAAGGGCAACACCACGGCCAGTGCCACCCGCAAGAACAGGAAAAGCGACTTGGCCCGCACACTGTCGTAGCCGCACTGCGCGAGCAACAGACGATCTTCGGCGGCAATCAGATGCTGCCCGAGGCGCGTCTCCGACCACTGCTTGCCGAGCGCCGACGCCCGGTCGACCAGCGCACGCCAACCGCGCTGCCTGCCCTCCCCGGCGTCCTGACCATCGTCCGTCTTCCCGCGCAGTCCGCCCGGCGCGCTCGCAGCACGCAACGCTGCCAGCGCCTGTTGCTGCCGGCTCGCCAATACCTGATCGATCATGCGCTCGCTTCGGCCCTGTCGCACCGCGCGCAACAAAATCGCCGACGCCCCCAGCAGCAGTCCGGCCGCAACCATCAACAGGCCCAGCATCATCCACAGATGCGAATTGGACGACAGCGACGAAAGGTTCATATCATCAGGTCCCTCGCGCTCACAGCGACTTGGCTAGCCGGTACAGCACAAAGCCACCGAACACCTCCAGACCCACACCGATCGCCAGCAGCTTCTGACCGGCCGCTTCCTGGAACATCGGCTCGAAGAATTTCGGGTTCAGCAACATCAATATGGCGCTGACGACAATCGGTAGCGCGGCCAGTACCCAAGCCGACAGACGGGTCTCGGAAGACAGCGCGTACAGTTCGGCTTGCGCCTGTTCACGATCGCGCATGAAACCCGCCATGCGCGACAGGATCTGGTCGGCGCGTCCGCCGAAACGCGTGGACAGATCGACCACGGAGGCGAACAGATAAATCTCCTCCACCTGATACTGCCGCGCGATCTGCTTGAGTGCCACGTCCAGATCAACACCGGCCTGCACCTGCCTCACGGCACGTTCGAGCAATTCACGTAAGGGCACGTCGGCATTGCCGGCGGCTGTCTGGAATGCGGCCGGCAGACTGTTGCCAACCGTCAGCATGCGCACCATACCGTCGAGAAACACCGGCAACTGACGCACGATGCTGCGGTGCCGGCGCGCGGCCTTGAACCCATAGCGCAGCACGTTGCCAAGGATGTACAGCACCAGGATGACGATGGCCGAGAGCGGCCCGTGCCAGATCCAGAACACAATCGCCAGTAACAGCCCTGGCGCGATGAGTAACGTGTAGAACATCGGATCGGGCTGAACGCCCGCGCGCTCGAAGAAGAATTCCCACGGCAACGACTTGCGGCGCGACGCGCGGGAAATACTCCCTTCGTTGGCGGCGAACCGCGGCGCGTTGTGCGCGAGCTGCTGCTCGAGAAACGCGCTCGTCGCCTGATCTCTCACGCGCTTTTGCGTGCGGCGCCATAGCTCCAGCCCTGCGGCAATCAGCAGCAGGGCGATGCAGATGACCCACAGCATGATGGGGTTCATCGCCGGCGCCCGAAGAAGCCGCCACCGCCCGAATCCGGCGGCGTATTGCTCTGGGCTTGCGCGGCGGCTGCCGCATTGCGCGTCTGCTCCTTGTAGCGCTGCAACTTCGGCGAGTGTGGCTGAAGGCCGAGCGAGACCCAACGGTCCTTCTCTTCGCCATCGGGCCCCACCACCGATTCGTGACGGATCAGCTCCTGCGTCGAAATCACCGTATCCGATACGCCTGTGACTTCGGTGATGGACAGAATGCGCCGGCGCCCACTCGACAGACGGCCGATCTGCACGATGAAATCGAGCGCACTCGTGATCTGTCGGCGAAGGCTGCTTTCGCTGCCCTGAAAACCGGCGAAGCCCGCGAGCATTTCGAGACGATAGAGACATTCGCGCGGCGAGTTCGCGTGAATCGTCGCCATCGACCCTTCGTGGCCCGTGTTCATCGCCTGCATCATTTCCAGCACTTCGGAGCCACGCACTTCGCCCACGATGATGCGGTCCGGACGCATCCGCAAACTGTTGCGGATCAGATCGCGGATCGTCACCTCGCCCGAACCGTCGAAGCCGCCCTGGCGCGATTCGAGCCGCACCACGTGCGGGTGGTTGAGCGAGAGTTCGGCCGTGTCTTCGACCGTCACCACGCGCTCGGTCGCGGGAATGAAGCTAGCCAGCGCATTGAGCAGCGACGTCTTGCCCGAGCTGGTGCCGCCGGAGACAAGAATGTTGCAACGCGAACGCACGGCCGCCTCGAGCAGACCGTAAATCTCCTCGTTGAAGCTACCGAGCGCGAGCAGGTCGGACGGCTTGAGCGGGTCCTTGCGAAACTTACGAATCGAGACGACGGGTCCGTCCACCGCCAGGGGCTCGATCACCACGTTCAGACGTCCGCCGTCGGGCAGACGCGCATCGACCATCGGGTTCGACTCGTCGAGACGTCGGCCGATGGGCGCAAGAATGCGGCGCACAATGCGCAGCAGATGCTGATTGTCCGAGAAGCGCAACGCCTCGCGGGCCAGCACGCCGTGGCGCGAAACGTAGACGTCGTTGTAGCCGTTGATCAGAATGTCTTCCACCGCGGGGTCGGCAAGCAGATCCTCGATGGGGCCGAAACCGGCGAGTTCCTTCGTAAGGGCATCCGAAATCTGTCGCAGCTCCGATTCGTTGATCGGAATGCGGCGCAAACGCACGAAGCCGTCCATCTCAAGATCGACAAACTGCTGAATCGCGCTGCGACTCCAACGTCCGAACTCGGCGCCGAGTTCCTCGATCCGTGCGAGCAGGTGTTCGTGCGCAGCGGTCTTGATGTCCTGAAACTGCTGCGAATTGGCAAACGCGCGCTTGTCGTCGGCAAATTCGATGGAGTCGGTCATATCAATGCTTTCCCATGAATCGGCCCAGCCAGCCCGAGGACTGACGTTGCGCTGCCGCCCCGGCGTGTTGCGCCGAGAGCAGCCGTTCGACAAGCGGTTGCAGTGCGCGCACATACGGATCGCTGCGCGCGGTATCGAGAATCAACTTGCCCTGATTGGTCGCCGAGAGCATGGCCAGCGGACGATCGGGCAGCGTAGCGAGCAACGGCACATCGAATCGTTTGGCGATCTGATCGGCCGCCATGCCGTAACGCGGGTCGTAACGGTTGAGCACGAGATGCAGGTGATCGCGCTCTACACTCTTCTCTTCGAGATCGCGCAGCAACGAGGCGAGCGAGACGATCGCACCGACACTCTGGTCGACCACCAGCCAGACCTCATCGGCCGCACGCACCAGACTCGCCACGAACGCTGGATTCGAGAAGCCGCCGAGATCGGCCACGATCAGATCGAAGAACGCGCGCAGGCGGTCGGTCAGCGCGAGCGCGTCGGCCGCCGCCACGCTGCGCATGTCGCCAAGGTCGAGCGGCAGCGGCAACACGGCCAGACCGCTCGGCGCGTGCGAGACAGCGGTGTGCACGAGCGTTTCGTCAAATCGCCGCAGGTTCTGCACCGCCTCGGCAAAGCTGAACTGGCTCTGCGTGTTCAGATACAGCATGCCGTCGCCCGAGGGCAAACCCAGATCGAGCAGCGCAACGTGACCGAGCAGCGAAGCGTCGAACTTGTCGTCCTTGTTGGCCGGTGCCTTGGGCGCCTTGACGGCCCTTTCCGGATGAGCGCCCACCGACAGTTCCTGTCCGAGCTGGGACAGATGCGCGGCGAGCGTGCTGCATCCGACACCGATGCGCGCGCCCAGCAGCACCACGAATCGGCCGTGACGTTGAGGCGTGGCGACGTTGACCGTCGGCGTTTGATCGACCACCCGGCGGATGACGTCGAGCGCCTCCTCGTGCGTCGAATGCATATCGATGAAGTCGTGCACGCCGGCGCGTATCGCGGCTTTCATGCCGTCGGCCCGCACCATCGAGCCCACGGCTACCAGCGGCAATTTGGGTGCCACACGCTTGAGCATGTGGGCCAGCTCAGTCGCCGCGGCAATCCCGCCGTCAGCGCCGTCTTCCGCGTGACCGGTGGGCTCGCCAGAGAAATCGAGCAGCACGACCTGCGGATCGAGATCGCCAATGCGCTGCTGCAATTGCGCCGGACGGCCGGCCTCCTGGAGCACGACGCCCTCCTCACGCAAGGCCGCCGAGAGCCACTGACCGTGGCCGGCATGCGCACTGCAAAAGAGGAAGCGATGCAACTCTGTCATGGTGTCCAGTATTCGCGTCGGTGCGTTCATTTGTGCACTCCTTACTGCCCTGTCCCGGCTCTCGCTGTTACCCGCTCGATGCCGCTTTCCTGCCGGTAGCGGTGCTACTTCGAGAAACCCGGCAATTCGCTGTCGCTTGCCACACCCATCAGGTAAGCCCCCCATACCGGCCCCGGACGGCGCTCACGCGTATCGCCCGGCAGCGGAATATCTGCCCCACGGGCCACCGGTTTGACCAAATGCGGTGTGACGACGATGACCAGCTCCTTTTCGCTGCTGGAGTACTTCAGGTTGCGGAAAAAAGCGCCGATGAGCGGCAGATCGCCAAGCAGCGGCACCTTGTCCACAGCGGCGGTCGTCGTACGCGAAATCAGTCCGCCGATGATGAAGCTCTCCCCATCGCCCAGTTCGACGGTCGTGTCCGCACGTCGCGTGGTGATCGCAGGAATCTGTATCGAATCGGTCACGATGGCATTCGTATAGTCGATGTCCGATGCCTCAGGCGCCACCTTCAACGCAATGCGATTCGGCGACAGGATCGTCGGCGTCACCGTCAAGCCCACGCCGAACGGCTTGTAGACGATGGTGGTCGTGCCAAGTCCGCCCGACTGCGGCACCGGAATCTCACCACCCGCGAGGAAACTCGCGCTCTGCCCGGAGAGGGCCACCAGCGTTGGCGCGGCAAGCACACGTCCAAGGCCGTTCGATTGCAGCAGGTCGATCTCTGCCGACATGCTGAACGCCCCTCGGGTGATCGAGCCGAAGAACGAGCCGAAGTTCGATACGCTGCCTGCGCTGGTCGAACCGCCGAACGCGGAGCTCAGCACGGAATTCACGCCAAAGCTGCCCGAGGCCGTCTTCTTCGATGCACTGAAACTCGCGCCCAACTGATTGAGGATGTTGCGGTTGATTTCGACAATCTTCACGTCGACCTGCACCACGCCGGTATCCCCCACCGTCGAGCGATCGACAACGACACCGCCTTTGCCCGTCGCATCGACGGCGGCCGATTGCAGCCCGCTATGTTCGATGATGGTGTTTGCATGGCCCTTGATGACCGCGGCATTGCCGCGTGCGTCGACACTGGCGGTGCCGGTGTCGCCCAATGCGCTTTGGAGATCGCCGGTCACGTGAATTTCCCAGCGCACCGGCTCGCCCCCGCGCGGCCATGCGGCGACCTGCGTGGTGCCCGCTTTCTTGCCGACGACGAGCACCGAGCCGCGCCGCCCCCCCGTCCCCTTGAGCACGACGATGTCGGCCACGGCCGGATCGGCAACCGCCACTCGCTCGAGCACCCCCGGTACCTGAAGTTCGCGTTGCTCGTGAACGCCCAGCGTCAGCGAACGCGATCCCGCACTCGAGGCGGGGTCCGCCGCGTCGGCCATACGCACTGCGACCGTGGCGCCGCACGCGAGCAACGCGGCGAAGCACAACAGCATTCCCGTAACCCGTCTGGTCTCTCGTCTGGCAGTGCGAACCTGGCTTCTGATCATGGCGTGGCTGTATCGGTCACTGTGTCGGTGTGTCGGTCAAGTGGCGTCGCTTGCGCGCTGACGTCACTGCGTCTGCAGCTTCAACAAGTTCGGTCGTTTCCGTTCCATTCCATTGCGTTCCATTCAATAAGAGGCCGTGGTCCGCTCTGCGCCGCGCACGACCTCGATCGTGCCGCCACCCCCTCCCCCGCCCGGCGTGCGCGTGGCGACGGCGGGACGACGCACCGGTTCCCCCGCGAGGCCCGTCGTGGCAATCCCCGCGTAAGCCTGGTTCTCAGGGGTATCGAGCGCTGCCTTGTCGTCCCCCTTCAGATTCGACTTGCTGGCAAGTACCGGCGGCGGCGACGGGAACAGCGACGTATCGGGCTTGGCGTCGTCGCCCGGGTTGCGCAGGGCCAGCGTGATCTTGCCCTGCTGCGTTCCGAGCACCACACGGTTGACGTCGGCCACCGGCACCGCCACGACCGCGGCGGTCGCCGGCATCGGCGGCTGGTTGCTAACGACCGGTGCCGGCTGGGGCGGCGGGGGCGTGGTGGTTGCAGCCTGTACGGTGGACGCCACGCCCGGCGAGGCCGGCGGCGGCGTCACGTCGTCGAGCGACGCGCTACCGTAGCTCAGCACCCGCACGCGAGACGCCAGCAGACGCGACTGCGTGTCGTCGACCAGACCGCCTGCCGCCCCGGCGGGCTGCGTGGTCTTCATGGTGAAGAAGACGTCGACGTAATCGCCCGGACGAATGCGGTTGCTGACACCAACGGTTTCGGTCACAGGAATGGCGACGGCGCGCTCGCCGGGCGCGAGTTGCAGAGCCAGGCCGCGTGCGAGGGTATTTTGCGTGACGGGTACACCGGCGGCGAGCGCCACGAGCGGCACACGTCCCACCACGTCGGCGGGGTTCGTGAAACCGGCCGCCGTCTGGCTGTCGAATTGCACGATTTTCACATCGTCTGCGCCAATCGGTTTGCCCGGCGAAAGGGCTTTGGCCGCCACCACGGCCGGATAGCGCTGCGTGAGCGTCTGCGTCACCGGTGACGGTGTTGCGGCCGGCGCCGGTGCGTTGTTCGTCCCGAGACGCAACGCAAAGAGTGCCAGCAGCACTCCGGCGATAACCAGCACAGCAGCAAGAATCTTGGTGGCTTTGTTCATGGCTTGGGGCCTGTCGGCCGTTCAGTCACAACTTGCGGGACGCCGGGCGACCGGCGGCATGACAACTGGCAAAACCTCACATCGCTTTGTTGCTTGCGCTACGAATCCAATAGCCTCCCGACGTCGAATTCAACTCCCACCAATCGTCGAGGTATCCAGCGTGATGGCGGCAGTGCCGGTGATGTTCTGCGGCACAAGGGCGCCCAGTCCCGGCCAATTGACGGTCATCGGCTGTGTCAGTGTCAACGTGACGTGGACAATGCATTGCGAACTGGTGCTGGTGGCCGACGCCGGGCAGGGATATGTCACGTCTGCCGGGAAACTTGCGCTCACCGAAGACGCCGACGGCCAGGTGAGCGTGGTGTTGATCGCCTGCGTGGCGTAGGACTGACGCTGCGCCATCGTGCCGGCGCGCAGCATCGCCCGCCCGGCCTCGGAGGCGGCCTGCGTGAGCATCTGGCGAGCAAGAATATTGATGGAGAACGCGACGGCCACATAGAACGCGGGCAACAGGATCATCAGGATGAGCGCGAATTCAAGCGCAGCGACGCCGCGTGAGCGCGCGCCTTGCGACCTTGCTCCTGCCCGTGCCCCAGACCGATTCATGACGATACTCCCCGTCGCGCACGGCGCTCTGTGGCCGTGTTTGGCGACGCATTGGTCCGACCCATTTGCGCGGCGTCGCCCGCGCCTCCCGTTTTTTCGGCACTGCCTGAGGCAGTACTCGTCACCTCGTTCCTATGCTTCTTTCCTTCGCTTCTTCATCTCTCGCGCCTGGCGCCTTGCGGTGCGCCTGCGCACCTACCTGACGACCAGCGCCGCGGCCGCCAGATACGCCCCGT
This sequence comes from Pandoraea sp., assembly GCA_031291335.1. Classification (GTDB taxonomy): domain Bacteria; phylum Pseudomonadota; class Gammaproteobacteria; order Burkholderiales; family Burkholderiaceae; genus Pandoraea. Next base: position 59,280 of record JARLJF010000005.1, read on the forward strand.
AAGGCAATCCGATACGCCCGGCACGCCACTGCAAAACCCTTTGCCACGCACGCGAGCCCGTTAGGTGATCGCGCCATCGTGCGAGCCACTTCAGCCTTCCTGTCAGCAGCACCAGCGCATGGACGCCCGCTGCGACACTGGCCAGACACCAGACCGGCAGCAACGCCGGATACCCCGCCACCAGCCCGATCAACGCGAACAGCTTGACGTCTCCTGCCCCCATCACGCCGCGCCACCAGAAAGGTAGCAGTACGATCAATCCAAGCAGTGCTCCCAGTCCATGAATCCACAACACCCGAGGCTCGCCATGCCATGCCTGCCAGGCGATCCAGACCAGTGTCAGCGCCCCTACGCACAGCAGCCACACATTCGGGATGCGACGCGCGATCAGATCGGTGACGACAATCGGCACGCACAACAGCCATAACAGTGTCAGCACCGGGGGGCTCGCATCAGCGTGTCGCGGCCGATGTGGCTGCCGACGTCACAGTGCTGAAAGCGCTCGTCAACACGCTGCTCAGGTTCGTGTACACCGTTGCACCGATCACTACCGCCACGATAGCGGCCAGAATGCCGTACTCCAGAGCCGTCACCCCTTTTTGCCGAGACAGTCTGCGCTGCCGACCAGCCTTGCCTGCTTTCCCGACTCGCATGTTTCGCATCCTCGCGAATACAGCCGCTCACCACCTCGAATGGCACCGCTGAATAAACGGTGGCCTTCCCCTTATCGCCAGCGCGAGAACTCACGATATACGCGTGGATCGCACGCTGGCATTTATCACTACCGACTGGCTTCGTATGGTGTGAGCCGATGCATCAGGAACCCGCAGCCGTTACCGCCGACGAAATCTTCGCGAAGACCTGGCTGAACGTCGTGCCCAGGCTGGTGTAGACCGTACCGCCAATCACCACCGCCACGATTGCGGCGAGGATGCCGTATTCCAGCGCGGTTACACCACGCTCGTCGCGAGCAAACAGTCGAAAACGATTGCTGAGTTTCATATCACCCTCCCTCAGTAAGGCGCAAAGCGCCCGTTGGCATACACAGCGAAAGATCACCGACCTTTCAGTCGTGTGACGCTTCCGCCATATCGCTTATCAACTCTTGACTTCGGCCTCGGGTTCGTTGCGCCGCATGGCTTACGAACCTCTTTTACGTTGTACGCCAATATTTCTTTGCTTGTTGGTAAAGTCTTTGCAACGGCGCACTATTTTTTCCGATCGTAATTTAAACTAAATCACAAAAACTAGAGTCTTGCTACCAATCACCCGGGAGAATGTAAAAAAGGGTTACACGGGTTTCTCAAACAATACTCCAAAACCAAGCAATGCAACCCTCGCGAGGGAAAACCATGATTGTTGCGGCGCCACACAGGTTCGCGCGATACGTGCAATACGTGCAGCACTTATTTAAATAACCATTCATCCATTACGCGCCGCGTTCCGGACATCAATACCGGATGCGTTTCTCGTTGCAAGACACTCACGTCTGGGAACGGCCCCACGACCGTCACCGTTGCCGCACCTCGTCGACCTTGCCCAATGCTCTGACACTTTCAAAGCATTACCGCTCCCGCGCCGTCCATCGTTCGCCGATTTCATTCGTATATCAATACGAATTCCGCATCGATCTTTCCTCGACTCCACCGCCATTACCTCTAATTACGGCGCGCACTTCATTCGCCCCGCTCGGGTATTACCCGAATCACTTGCGCCACGCCCTATTCGTTGGATTCCAAAAGCCATTTTCCCGGATGCGTTACGTAACGTTACCCGTAACGCCCCCCGTAACGGGAACGGCAATTCACTCGAAATTCGCCATTTCCCGATGGCGTTAACCCTGACTTACCCCCTGCCGCGATAGCCCCCGATCTCTCGATCA
>JARLJF010000063.1 GCA_031291335.1 Pandoraea sp.
TCCACTATTCCACTATTACGCCGCACGTCCCATATGCTCCGACCGAATCATATCGATCAAGTGACGCAACCCCGGCAACGTCTGACGCCGACTCGGGTAATACATCGACAACGGCGGACCATCCACCGCCCAATCCGTCAATACCGCCTCCAACGCGCCCGTCGACAATTCGTCGGCAACGTTGCGCTCCAGCACATATCCCAACCCCAAGCCACCTAACGCCGCCGCAATCACACCATCACTCTCGTTGATGCTCAACGCCCCCGGCACATCCAACTCCACCGCCGTCGGCCCATTGCCCAACTCCCACTTGTACAACGTGTTGTCCCCCAGTCGCATCCGGATGCAATTGTGTGACATCAGATCCTGTGGCACCTTCGGCCGTCCGTGTCGCGCAAAGTACGCCGGCGAACCCACCACGATCCACTTCAACGGCGGCGTCAACGGCGTCGCGATCATATCGCCCGGCACCGTATCGCCATAACGCATCCCCGCGTCAAAACCTTCCGCCACGATATCCAGCATCCGGTCATCCACCGTGACATCCAACTCGATGTCCGGATACGACGCCACAAAGCGCGGCAGAATAGGGTCCAGCAGCAAACGCGCTGCATCGCGCGGCACATTCAGGCGCAAACGCCCCGCAGGCGAGGCCCGGTAGCGATCCAGCGCGCCAATCGCCGATGCAATCTGCTCAAGGCCCTGTTCCAATTCCTTCGCCAGGGCCGAACCCGCCGCCGTCGGCGACACGGAACGACTCGTGCGATTGAGCAACTTCACGCCCAGACGCGCTTCCAGATTGCGCATCGCATGACTCAAGGCCGAGGTCGTCACGCCCAGCTCTGTAGCGGCCTCCCGGAAACTCTGCCGGCGGCAGATAGTGACAAAAACGTTCAAATCGGCAAGCTCGCCGCGAGTGAAGGCAGGCATGTAATTCCCAACAAGTATCAAGCAACAGAAACCAAAAGCACCCGACAAGCCCAACGTATTAAGCGTCCGTTGAACAATATTCAATTTTTTATGAGGTAAATTTTACAGATTTCCTTTTGATTCTGGAGAGGCGCCATGAGCGACGTGACGGAAACGCTACACATTCTCACTATCGATAAGCCGGTGAGCCGCATCGGACTCGGCACTTGGGCCATTGGCGGCGCAATGTGGGGCGGCTCGGACGATGCCGAGTCGATCGCCACGATTCGTAACGCCGTCGAGCGCGGCATCAACCTGATCGATACCGCTCCGGTGTACGGCTTCGGCCACTCGGAAGAGGTGGTGGGCCGTGCTCTGGAAGGGCTGCGCGACAAGGCGGTGATCGCGACCAAGGTCGCGCTGGAGTGGGGCGAGAACGGCATCCGCCGGAATTCGACGCCCGCCCGTATACAAAAAGAGCTGGAAGATTCGTTGCGACGCCTGCGCACCGACTACATCGACATCTATCAGATCCACTGGCCGGACACGCTCGTACCGTTTGATGAAACGGCCGCTACGCTCGAGAAGCTGCGCGAAGCCGGCAAGATTCGTGCGATCGGCGTGAGCAACTTTTCGCCAGCACAGATGGATACGTTCCGCCGGGCTGCACCGCTCGCGACTGTGCAACCGCCGTACAACATCTTCGAGCGCGCCATCGACAACGACGTGCTGCCGTATGCCAAGCGTGAAAAGCTGGTGGTGCTCGCCTATGGCGCACTATGCCGCGGCTTGCTGTCGGGGCGCATGAACGCGAACACGACTTTTGAGGGCGACGATCTGCGCAAGTCGGACCCGAAGTTTCAAGCGCCTCGCTTCGCGCAGTACCTCGCTGCTGTCAACGCGCTCAAGGAACTCGCGCAAGATCGCCACGGCAAATCGGTGCTCGCTCTCGCCATTCGCTGGGTGCTCGATCAGGGGCCGACGATAGCGCTCTGGGGTGCCCGGCGTCCGGCGCAGTTGGAGGGCGTGCATGATGCCTTCGGCTGGAAACTCTCGCCGCAGGATCTCGCCGATATCGACGCGATTCTGGCGAAATACGTGACGTCACCTGTCGGCCCGGAATTCATGGCGCCGCCGTTGCGTGATGTGAAGGGGTGATGTCGGGGGCAGGGATTCGGTGGACGGGCAATCAGGCGTCTACGAAAATCGCCTGCCCCGTGGTGAGGCTGGCGAATGATCGCTTGAATGTGGCGCGCCATCGCCGATGGGGATGCTGCGCTTGCGATCGGATTCTCAGCGCTTGTCGATGATTCGCTTGCGCGTGTTTCGCTGATCAACGAGCGCCGTTGCTGTGGCGCAGGGGAGGGCCCGAGATGGCGCAGGCAGTTCGGAGTCCGCTGGATCTTGCCAGGTTCGGCTGTCTGGATTTCACAGATAGCGGCGACTGCTTCGGCGAAGCCGGTGGTGGTGGCCGCCTAAAAAACTTCGACGAGGCCGGCGTCAGTAGTGGGACCGATACCCATTCGGCGCCCCCAGTCCCGATAGGGCTCGGTCACGTTCCTCGGCTCCGGCATCGCTTGCACGTGATGCCTTTCAAGTCCCCACGCAATGCGCGCAGGCACATTGCTCTCCGGGGAGAAATGAAAAAAAGCCGATGATCTTTCGATCATCGGCTTTCTGTATTTTGTGGTGCCCAGAAGAGGACTCGAACCTCCACGGTGTTACCCGCTAGTACCTGAAACTAGTGCGTCTACCAATTCCGCCATCTGGGCCCCGTCAGCTCGCTTACTGCTTGCGTGCTGCGAAGAAGTGAGATTATGCGGATACGGTGCGGGAGTGTCAACACTTTGGGCGAAAAAATTTTCATTTCCCTCGCACACTCCCAACCCCACGCTCAAATTCCGCACAGGTGGCAGTTTTCGCGAGGTTTGCCGTATGATTGTCCCTGACTGTGCGACACCGCTATCCGCGCTACGCACAACCCCCACGGACCGTCGGGCGCATGGTGCGCCACTCGGCCGGACTCAACCGGCACAGTAACGCTACCGACCTTTGAGCAAATATCCCTATCCGATTCCGAGCCGCGAAGAAATCCTCGGTGTCCTGCGCACCGCCGATTCCGCGCTGTCCGCCAACGATATCGCCGAAGCCCTGGCCATCAAGAAGCAGGAACGCGAAGGCTTCTTCAAACGCCTCGCCGCGATGGAACGCGATGACCAGATCCGCCTCGACCGCCGCGGCTACTATCAACTGACGCACCCCTCGAATTTCATTGCCGGCCGTGTTATCGGCCACCGCGACGGCTACGGCTTCGCCGTGCGCGACGACGACGGCGACGACCTCTTCCTCCCCAACGAGGAGATGAAGAAGGTCATGCACAACGACCGTGTCCTCCTGCGCATCGCCGGCTACGATCGCCGCGGCCGCCCGGAAGGTCATATCGTCGAGGTGGTCAACCGCGCCAATACCCACGTCATCGGGCGTCTCCTCAATGAGAACGGCGTGATGGTCGTCGCCCCCGAAGACAAGCGCATCGGCCACGACATCCTCATCCCGCCCCGCGCCCAAGGCAAAGCCAAGGTCGGACAGGTCGTCTCCGTCGAACTCACCGATTACCCCAGCCGCTATAGCCAACCCATCGGCCGCGTCTCGGAAGTTCTCGGCGATATCGATGACCCCGGCATGGAAATCGAAATCGCCGTGCGCAAGTACGGCGTCCCTCATCAGTTTTCCGCCGAAGCCCTCGCCGCCGCCGGTGCACTCCCCGACGACGTTCGCGCCCCCGATCTGCGCCACCGCATCGACCTGCGTGACGTCCCGCTCGTCACCATCGACGGGGAAGACGCCCGCGACTTCGACGATGCCGTTTATTGCGAACCCGCCAAAATCGGTCGCACCAACGGTTTCCGTCTGATCGTCGCCATCGCCGACGTCTCGCACTATGTCACCCCCGGTGGCCCGCTCGACGCCGATGCGCTCACACGCAGCACCTCGGTCTATTTCCCGCGACGCGTCATTCCGATGCTTCCGGAAAAGCTCTCGAACGGCCTGTGCTCGCTCAACCCCGACGTGGATCGCTGTGTCCTCGTGTGCGACGCGCTCGTCGCACCGAACGGCGAAGTGAAGGCCTATCAGTTCTACCAGGCCGTCATCCACTCGGCCGCACGCCTGACCTACACGGAAGTCGCCGCCGTCCTCGGCAACACCAAGGGCGCCGAAGCCCAACGCCGTGCCGCGTTGCTGCCGCACCTCCAGAATCTGTACGAGCTGTACAAGGTGCTGGCCAAAGCCCGCAAATCGCGCGGTGCCATCGAGTTCGATTCGACCGAGACGTACATCGTCTGCAACGCGCAAGGCAAGATCGAACAGATTCTGCCGCGCACGCGTAACGACGCCCATCGTCTCATCGAGGAGTGCATGCTTACGGCCAACGTGTGCGCCGCCGACCTCCTCAAGCGCCACAAACAGCCCGGCCTCTATCGCATTCACGCGGGACCGTCGGGCGAACGCCTCCAGGTACTGCGCACGTTCCTCAAAACCCTCGGGCTCTCGCTCGGCGGCGGCGATGAACCTGCCACGTCCGATTACTCGGAACTGATGACGCAGATCGAATCGCGCCCCGATGCGCCCATGCTCCAGACCATGCTTCTGCGCTCGATGCAGCAGGCGGTCTACAGCCCGGACAACATCGGTCACTTCGGTCTCGCCTATCCGGCCTATACCCACTTCACCAGCCCGATTCGCCGCTACCCCGATCTGCTCACGCACCGTGCGATCAAGGCGATCCTGGCCGGCAAGAAGTACGAGCCGGAAATCCCCACAGGCGTCGACCTGACGACGGGGCTCTCGCCGCACGCACGCAAGCTGCAGAAAGACGACGACGCCGCCAAGGCAAAGAAGACCGCCAGCGCCAAGAAGCGCGATGCGATCTGGGACGAACTCGGTCTGCATTGCTCTGCGAACGAACGCCGTGCCGACGAAGCTTCGCGCGACGTCGAAGCCTGGCTCAAGTGCTACTTCATGCGCGACAAGCTGGGCGAAGAGTACGGCGGCACGGTTAGCGCCGTGACGTCGTTCGGCATCTTCGTGCAACTCGACGATCTCTTCATCGAAGGCCTCGTCCACGTCACGGAACTGGGCAGCGATTACTTCCAGTTCGACGAAGTGCGCCACGAACTGCGCGGTGAGCGCACCGGCATTCGCTACCGCCTCACCGACCGCGTTCGCGTGCAAGTGAGCCGCGTGGATCTGGACGCCCGCAAGATCGACTTCCGCCTCGTGCGCGAACCGAACGCTCGCGCACTGGCCAAGACGTCGGGCCGCACCGAACGAGGTGGCGCACCCGTGCCGGCGCCTGCTGCGGGTACGCCGGGTATGGCGGGTTCGGCAAGCGCCGGGCCGGTCATCCGTCAGTTGCCCAAGGGCGGCGCATTGCTCAATGGCGTGCAGCCGGCCCCGGCAGGCAAGCGTCCCGCCAAGCCGAAGCCCGCGAAAGCGAAAGACGCTCGCGCCGATCGTGGTGCGGCGCCCCCGACCACGCGCGCGGGCGGTAGTGGCAAGGCACCTGCGAAGCGTCCGGGAGGTCCGGCGAAGAAGCAGCGTCGTTGATTCGCGCACCGCGGCGCGCCGGTCCCTCTGGTATCGGCCCGGCGTGTTGGGCGGTTTGCAGTAAGATGGGCGCCTTGTGCCGGTAGTGACCGGCATCTGATGCCCGCGATGGATTGCGGCGGCGGTGCCCCATGCGGGTTCCGCCGCCGTCGTGCTTTGTGCGGCGACAGTTGCGAACGGCCGTGCGGGCACACGCTATTTTGAGGATGTGAAATGAGTCAATTGAAAATGCTGTTCGGCTTTCATGCCGTGACCGCGCGTCTGCGTCACGATGCGGGCAGCGTCGAAGAAATCTATTACGACCCGAGCCGGCGCGATCGCCGCATGACGGACTTCCTGAAGCATGTGGAGTCGGTCAAGGGCACGCCGGGCGTCAAGATCAAAGTCATTCAGGCTGATGGCAAGCGCCTCGACGGCATGGCTGGTTCGTCGCGTCACCAGGGCGTGGTCGCGCGTGCGCAGGAAGTGTCGCTGGCGCTCAATCTCGACGAACTGCTCGACGGCATTTCCGGCCCGCCGCTGCTGCTGGTGCTCGATGGTGTGACCGATCCGCACAACCTCGGCGCGTGCCTGCGTGTGGCCGACGGGGCAGGGGCCCATGCGGTGATTGCACCGAAGGATCGTGCTGTCGGTCTGAACGCGACCGCTGCCAAGGTTGCCAGCGGCGCTGCCGAGACCGTGCCGTACATCATGGTGACGAATCTGTCGCGCACGCTGCGTGAATTGCAAGAGCGCGGCATCTGGGTCGTGGGCACGTCTGACGATGCGCCCGCCGACATCTACGGCACCAAGCTTGCCGGGCCGATGGCGATCGTCATGGGGGCCGAAGGCGAGGGTATGCGCCGTCTGGTACGCGAGACGTGCGACGAGTTGATGAGCATTCCGATGGCCGGCGGCTGCGAAAGCCTGAACGTCTCGGTGGCGAGCGCGGTATGTCTGTATGAAGCGGTGCGCCAACGCACCGTGGCTGCCAAGGGCGCCAAGTAACGTCTAGTACGCCAAGTAAAGGCATCCATGCCCGGCGAGCGTTCGCCGGGCATGTCCGTGCATCCTGCGCTATCCGGGCGGCTCGGGCGCCTGGCTTACCGAGCGGCTTCGATCAGCCCTTCGAGCTTGATCGCATCGGCGGCAAAGGCGCGAATGCCTTCCGCGAGCTTTTCGGTGGCCATGGCGTCGTCATTGAGAGCGAAGCGGAACGACGGTTCATCCGTTCTTACGCGATCGATGTTTGCGGCGCGAGCGTCCTTCGCGTCGAGCTGGCGGGGTACGTCGCCGTCCGTCGTGCGGAGCTGCTCAAGCAGCGCGGGGCTGATGGTCAGCAGGTCGCTGCCTGCGAGCGCCAGAATCTGACCGGTCGAGCGGAAGCTCGCGCCCATGACTTCCGTGTCGTAGCCAAAGTGCTTGTAGTAGCGGTAGATTGCCGCGACCGAACGCACGCCCGGGTCATTTGCGCCCGCATTGTCCGCTTCCACCCAGTTCGCGCCGGCCGACTTCTTGTACCAGTCGTAGATACGGCCGACGAACGGCGAGATCAATCGCGCTCCTGCTTCAGCACAGGCCGCCGCCTGGACTAGCGAGAAGAGCAGCGTCATATTGCAGCGAATCTTGTCGCGCTCGAGAATCTCGGCCGCGCGAATCCCTTCCCACGTCGATGCAATCTTGATGAGCACGCGATCGCGCTCGATGCCTTGCGCTTCATACATGGCGATGAGCTTGCGCGCGCGGGCGACGGTGCCTGCCGTGTCGAACGACAGACGCGCGTCGACTTCCGTCGATACGCGGCCGGGCACGATGTCGAGAATGGCTCGACCGAACGCAATCAGCAGACGGTCGATGATTTCGCCGGTGGACTCGGTGCGGTGTTCGCTGACCACGCGCGTGAGAATCGGGCGGTAGGCGTCCTTCTGAACGGCGCCGAGAATCAACGAGGGATTCGTGGTGGCGTCTTGGGGTTTGTAGGCGTCCATCGCCTGGAAGTCGCCGGTGTCGGCCACGACGATGGTATGGCGTTTGAGCTGATCGAGCTGATTCATGAGAGCGCCCTTGCGAAAAATGCACTGCGTGACATGAAGTCCGGGATGCGCCCGGGCGACGAAAAACGGCGCGGCACGCCTGACTCCGGTAAACTTCCGACTTTACCAAACTTTGCCGGAAATCCCCATGACCCAAGACGAACTCAAGCGCCTGGTCGGCCAGGCAGCCGCCGACTATGTGAACAAGCACGTGCCCGAGGGCAGCGTGATCGGCGTGGGCACAGGGTCCACGGCCAATTGCTTCATCGACGCGCTGGCCGCTCACAAAGGCCGCTATCGCGGTGCGGTTTCCAGTTCCGAAGCCAGCACCGAGCGTCTGCGCAAACATGGCATCGAAGTCTTCGACCTGAACCAGATCGAAAGCCTGCCCGTCTACGTCGACGGCGCCGACGAAATCAACGCTCTCGGTCACATGATCAAGGGCGGCGGCGGTGCGCTCACGCGCGAAAAGATCGTCGCGTCAGTGGCAAAAGAATTTGTCTGCGTCGTGGATGCCTCGAAGGAAGTCGCCGTGCTTGGCGTGTTCCCGCTGCCGGTCGAAGTCATCCCGATGGCGCAGGCAAGCGTTGCCCGGGAGTTGACTGCGCTTGGCGGCAAGCCGCAGGCGCGCGTGCGTGCCGACGGTAGCCCGTACATGACGGACAACGGCTGCGCGATCCTCGATGTCCACGGTCTGCAAATTCTGGACCCGGTGGCATTCGAGGCGAAGGTCAATCAGATCCCGGGCGTGGTGACGGTGGGTCTTTTTGCGCAACGGGGTGCGGATATCACGCTGATGGGCACGTCGGAAGGCGTGCGCACCATCGACTACAAAAACTGATTTCGGGAGGGCCGGATGGCTGGATCGCGTCGTCTTCCTGAAACCTGGTTCCGTCGTGGCCTGTGGCTGATCGCCGTGTTGTTTGCGGTGTTTCTGATTGGCCTCGGTGGACTCGTGGTCGACAAATTGCCGGGGGTCGCCCCTGCACCGACACTTGATTCGTTTGTAGATCGTGCGCAGGCCGAGCGTGCTGACGCGGGTATCAAGCAGGCGCAGAAGCAGCTTGAGGACGTCGAGAGCCAGTTAGAGACGGCGCGTCTGCAACTCCGGGCGCGCAGTACGGCGTATCGCAATGCTCGCGAGTCGTTCAACGATTGGGTGGCTACGCGAACGGCGACGGCGCAGGCCAGTCAGGATGCAGAACTCGTTTCACGAACGCGTGCGCTCGATGCGTTGAAAGGTGCCGAGCGAGATGCGCAGACGCAGGTCGACGGACTTGAAGCGAAGCAGTTGGATGCGCAGCGCGCGGTTCAATCGGCCCAAGCGACGCGATATGCGCTGAACACGGCGGCGGGCGAACAATTGGCGGCCGTTCAGCGTTCGCAGGAACTGAAGGTCTTTGGCATTCGGTTGGCGTTGACGCTGCCGTTGCTCGCGATAGCGGGTTGGCTCTTTGTGCGGCATCGCAAGAGTACGTGGTGGCCGTTCGTGTGGGGCTTCGTCTTCTTTGCGTTGTTCGCGTTCTTCGTGGAGTTGGTGCCGTATCTGCCGGATTACGGTGGTTATGTGCGCTATCTGGTGGGTATCGTATTGACGGTGCTGATCGGGCGTTACGCCATCGTTTCGTTGCAGAGATATCTGGCGAGACAGAAGGCGGAGGAGCAGTTGCCGGATGAGGAGCGGCGCAAGACGTTGTCATATGATCTGGCGCAGGCGAGATTGGCGAAGTCGGTGTGTCCGGGTTGTGAGCGTCCGGTAAAGCTGGATGACGTGGACCGGGACTTCTGCGTGCATTGTGGCATTTGCTTGTTTGATCGATGCGGCGTGTGTACGACGCGAAAGAATGCGTTTGCGCATTTCTGCCATCACTGCGGCGCGCGGTCCACGGGAAAAAGTACGGAAGGCGGCCCAATAGCGGCCAACTGAAGCGGCGAAAAAAAGAAAAGAAAAAAGGGCACACGAAGCGATTCGTGTGCCCTTTTTTGCGACCACCGGGCACAGCCCCAGGCCATATGCGGAGACGGATCGGGGCCCCTTTCTGCAGCGAGTTGGGTTTATGTCTGAGAGGCGGAAAGGGGCCTCGATCCGTCTGGGGGGAGGTGTTTATTCGGAAGGCGGCGGCACATAGCCCTGAGCGACATCGGCCCCATCTCCGAAGAAGTACTTCTCGGTTTGCTTGACGAGGTACTGACGAGCGCGCGGGTCGGCCATGTTGAGTCGATTCTCATTGATCAGCATGGTTTGTTGCTTGAGCCATCCGGCCCAGGCTTCTTTCGACACGCTTTCCCAGAGGCGTTTGCCGAGTTCGCCGGGCATCGGGGGGAAATCGAGACCTTCGGCTTCTGTGCCGAGTTTGATGCATTGAACCATGCGGGCCATGGGGGAACTCCTCGTAGTCTTTGTGTGGCGTGAAAGGGTGCCGAGCGCTGGCGGTTGTCTACCGGACGGTTTGACGGGGGTGAATCTGGCATGAGCGCATCGGCGGATGTTTGGATGTGGGGGCAGGGGCGCGAGACTCAAGGGATTCAAGGAATTCAAGGGATGAAAGCCTTGGGAGATCGATGCCGCCTGCCGGTTCCCGATTACAGTTTCTTGATAAGCACTAGCGAGCGGCGTTGCCAGTTGTAGAGTCGGCGGCGGTCGGCGGGAAGATCGTCGACACCTGCTTTGACGAAGCCGCGTTTGAGGAACCAGTGTTCGGTGCGGGTGGTGAGTACGAACAGGCGTTCCAGGCCGCGGGCCCGGGCGCGTTGCTCGATATGTTTGAGCAGGCGTTCGCCGTCGCCGGAGCCTTGGGCTTCCGGGTCGACGGTCAGGCAGGCCATTTCACCGATGCGTTCGGTCGGGTAGGGGTAGAGTGCGGCGCAGCCGAAGAGGCGCCCATCGTGCTCGATGACCGAGAAGTGATCGATGTCGCGTTCCAGTTGGTGGCGGCCGCGTCGTACCAGCGTGCCGTCCGACTCGAGCGGTTCGATGAGTTGCAGAATACCGCCGACGTCGTCGATCGTTGCTTCGCGCAGGCTTTCCAGGTTCTCGTACGAGATCATGGTGCCCACGCCATCGTGCGAGAACAGTTCGAGCAGCATGCTGCCGTCGAGTGCGAAGGGCACGATGTGGGCGCGGCCAACGCCTGCGCGGCAGGCGCGCGTGGCGTACTTCAGGTAAAAGGCCGAGTCCCGGTCGAGGGAGCCTTGCGACTGAAGGCGCTGGGCGTCTTCAAGCGTCAGTTCGTGCTGCAACTCGTTGTATTCATTGAGAACGCCGGGCGTCTCGGTGATGAAGATGAGTTTGTCGGCGCGCAGTGCAATGGCGGCCGACGATGCCACGTCTTCCATCGTCAGGTTGAACGACTGGCCTGTCGGCGAGAAGCCCAGCGGCGAGAGCAGCACGATCTTGCCGTTGGCGAGCGACAGGCGGATCGATTCGGCGTCGACCTTGCGTACCACGCCGGTGTGCTGGAAATCCACGCCGTCGACGATGCCGACCGGACGGCCGGTGACGAAGTTGCCCGACACCACGCTGATGCGCGCGTTGCCCATCGGCGTGTTCGGCAACCCCTGGCTGATCGATGCCTCGATGTCCAGACGCAGTTCACCCGCCGCTTCCTTTACGGCTTCGAGCGCGGCGGCATCGGTAATCCGTAACTGCTGGGCGAAGTGCGATTCGATATGGCGCAGACGCATCTGCTCTTCGACCTGGGGTCGTGAGCCGTGTACCAGCACGATGTGCATGCCCATGGCACACAGCAGCGCAACGTCCTGAATCAGCGAGTCGAGCCCGCCGGCGGCGACAAGCTCGCCACCGAAGGCGACCACGAAGGTCTTGTCGCGAAACGCATGGATATAGGGGGCGACCGATCGCAGCCAGTCCACGAACTGGGCTTGGTGGGCGGTCTCTTCGTCTTGTAGGGCGGGGTCAGGTTCGGTCAGCATGGGTGTACGTGCGCAAACATGCGCAGATTATATAATGCGCGCCCATGGCAAGTGATGAACGAAATCGACAATCTAAGCCCCCGAAGCCGAAAGTGACGGCGCCGGGGCACACGCGCGCCCAATCCACGGCCACTGCGTCAACCCAGAAGGCCGCCAAGGGCGCCCCCAAACCCTCGGTCGCGAGCCAAGCTCGTGGCCCGAACCCTGCGCCCGGACGTCGTCAGACGCCCGCGGAGCGTGATGCGCGCGACGCCGAACGCCTGGCCGCCCGGCAGGCCGCGGCCAATCGCGTGCCCGAAATCCACTTCCCCGAAGCGCTGCCGGTGTCTGGCCGTCGCGAGGAGATCGCCCGTGCCATCGCCGGCCATCAGGTCGTGATCGTGAGCGGCGAGACGGGCTCGGGCAAAACCACACAGCTTCCCAAAATCTGTCTGGCGCTCGGACGCGGACTCGGTGCTGGCGGCACCGGTCTGATTGGCCACACTCAACCGCGCCGTATTGCCGCGTCGGCCACCGCGCGCCGTATTGCCGATGAA
>JARLJF010000064.1 GCA_031291335.1 Pandoraea sp.
GGGTGACCCGGCGTCTTGCTGTGCAGTTGACGGAAGTGCTTCAGCTCTTCGATCGGCAGGTCATAGCCCGTCAGATGCAGCAACGAATAGATGAGCATCGAGCCGTGACCGTTCGACAGCACGAAGCGGTCGCGATCGAACCAGTGCGGATTGACGGGGTTGTGTTTGAGATGACGGCCCCAGAGAGCGACCGCGATATCGGCCATGCCCATCGGCGCGCCAGGGTGACCGGAGTTGGCCTGTTGGACCGCGTCCATGGAGAGGACGCGAATGGCAGAGGCCATCAGTGCAGCCGTAGCAGGAGAGGAGTTCGTCATGGTGACCAGCCGGAAGAGGCGGGCGTGCCCCGTTGCCGCGAGCTGCCGCGCGAAATTCAAATGCAGGAGAAAGACCGAGATTTTACCAGATACGACCCCCGCCCGGGTCGTTCGCGGCGAACTTCCCCAACCAGCGGGAACGTGGAATCATGCGAGAACGTAACGTGATCGCTTCAAATTAGAGGAAGTTGCCCTGTCAATGCCCGCCAAACGTGACGTCCCCGCACATGAATCCGGCATCGCGCCGCCCCCTTACACGGCGCCACTCGGGCCGTGGGCCAGCTACACGTTCGCCGCGCGCCCCGTATTCGCCACGATGTCCGCTTATCAGCACATTGAAATTGTGGATCTGGCGGCATTCGGCGCGCTCGGGCGGGCGTACCGGCTGGACGGCCGGTTCATGGCCTCACTGGCCGACGCCCATATTTGCCACGAATGCATGGTGCATCCGCTCTTGCTCGCACACGGTAACGTCGAGCGAGTGTTGGTACTCGGCGGAGGCGACGGTGGCTCGGCGTGCGAAGTATTGCGCCATGTGGGCGTGCGTGAGGTCGTCGTCGCCGAGCTGGATCCTCAGGTACCCTCAGCGATCCTGCAACACATGCCGGCGTTGGCCGATGGTGCGTTCGATGATCCTTGCACCACACTCGTCATCGGCGATGCCCGGAATCTGGTGGATGCCGCGCTCGCCCGAGGAGAGCGATTTGACGCCGTGATTTTCGACCTGACGGAAGCGGACACCCCTAACGCCCCCGCTGCAGCACTGCACGACGCTGCGTTCTTCGCCAAAGTCCGTGAGCTGCTCAGCCCCCGTGGCGGCATTGCCCTGCAACTGGGCGCCCCCTGGTTCGAAGCCGATCATGTCCGACGCATGCTGGACGCCCTGCGCTCGGTGTTCGCCTGCGTTCAACCCATGACAACGTATGTGCCGCTATATGGCACCCAATGGGCGCTGGCGTTCGCCAGCGATTCACTCGACGTTCGCGGCAGCATCGTCAACACGCTGCCAGAGGCACTGCAGCGCCTGCGCCACTACTCGCCGTCCCGTCACGCTGCACTGTTCGATATCCCGCCGGAACTCACGTCCGTGCTCGATGGCGGGGCCCGTCACCTCGTGACGAGATGACGCGTCACGGGTGAAACGGGCACGCGTTCCTTGTATATTGGGGGCTAGTCACGACCGTCGGCATCAGCCCGTTCGCTCACCCGTTGTCAGAACGCGCACCCATTGCCCCCGCCGGCGGACTTACCGGAGCACAGTCATGTCCGATCCCCGCCCATCCCACGTGCCGTGGTTGACGCCGTATCTGACCGTGCGCGATGCCAGAGCAGCCGCGACGTTCTATGAGCAGGCGTTCGGTTTCAAGGTGCACGATATGGTGGACGACGACGGCGCCGTCCTGCACGTCGAAATGTTCTATCAAGGACAACTGATCCTGATGTTCGCCCCCGAAGGCGCCTTTGCCAGTACGGCACGCACGCCGCGCACTTCCGGCGTGGAAGCACCGCAAAGTTTCTATGTGTATACGGAGGACGTCGATGCGCTCTACGCACGCGCCATTGCCGCCGGAGCAAAAGGCCTGATGCCACCCAACGATCAATTCTGGGGAGATCGCTTCTGCCAATTGGAAGATCCGGACGGGTATCGCTGGGGCTTCGCCCGGCCCGTCGCACCGCGCAGCTAAGCCCGCGCTCCGACGACGTTGGGGTATGCTTCTGTCCCCGACGCCGCGCCCGGCAGCCGTCCTTTGCTCTTCTTCGTCTTTCGTCCCCTTCGCCCGTATGCCTCGCTTTTTCACCGATGCGCCATTGCACGCCGGCGCCCTGCTCGACCTTCCCGAAACCGTGGTGCGTCACGTTCAGGTTTTGCGCCTGAAGACAGGCGACGCTCTCACGCTTTTCAACGGCACTGGCGGCGAATATCCCGCGGTGCTCATGACGCTGGAAAAGCGGCACGCCACAGCGCAGCTCGGCGAGCACGACACACGCGAAGCGGAAACGCCCTACCGCATCACGCTGGCGCAGGGAATCGCAGGCGGCGACAAAATGGACTGGCTGCTCGAAAAGGCCATTGAACTCGGTGTGACGGACGTTCAGCCACTGTCCACCGAACGCTCGGTCATTCGCCTCGACGCGGAGCGTGCGGCAAAGCGGGTGGCGCACTGGCAAGCGCTGGCACAAGCCGCTTGCGAACAGTGCGGACGAAACCGAGTGCCGCGTATCCTGCCGATCCGCCCGATCGCGGCATGGCTGCAAGAACGGGATTTGCGGGATATTCGTGATACGCGGGATGCGGTGACGAGCTACGGATGGCGTGTGCTATTGTCACCTAGAGCAGACAGCGGTTTCGATTCGCTGCCGCGGGAAGCGCCGTCTGAACCAGGCGTGCTGCTCTTCGGCCCGGAAGGTGGGCTGTCACCTCAGGAAGAAACGCTCGCGCGGGAAGCCGGTTTCACGGCGATTCGCTTGGGCGAACGTGTCTTGCGGACCGAAACCGCAGGCATGGCGGTACTCGCTGCTTTGGCCGCGCGCTGGGGCGGTTGGTAAGCATAGATGACTCGAATAATGGCTTCTCAAGCCTAAAGGAGTAATTCCTCATGGGTATCCTCGATTCCATTCTTGGCGGCGTGTCCGGCAATCAGGCCGGTGGCACCAGCGGTGGCGGCAATACCAAGATGTTGCTGCTGATGGGCTTACTGGCGATGATCGCCAGCCGCTCCGGCAACACGCAGGGCCAAGGCGGTCAGGGCGGCGACCTGCTCGGCTCGCTAGGTGGCGCACTCGGCGGAATGCTGGGCGGCGGCGCGGCAGCGGGTGGTGGCGGAGGGCTTGGCGGTCTGTTAGGCGGCCTGCTGGGGGGCTCTCAAGCGCCGCAGCCTACGGGGGCAGGTGCCCCGGCGACTTCGCCCACGGATCTGGTTGGCTCACTGGGCGGTTTGGGTGGCCTCACGCAGATGCTGGAAAACGGCGGTCTGGGCGACGCCGTGCGTTCGTGGGTCGGCACCGGTGGCAATCAACCGGTCTCGGCCGACCAGGTGGCTCAGGCCCTTGGCCCTAGCGGTCATCTACAACAATTGGCCGACACCGCAGGCGTCAGCCAGGATGAAGCCGCACAGCAGTTGTCGTCGCTGCTGCCGGAAGTCGTCAACCACCTTTCGCCGAATGGCGACCTACCGCAGGGTCAACTCGATCTGGCGAGCCTTGCGCAGAAATTTCTCGGCGGGCATACCGGCTGAGCGTCGGCTTCCGTCTGGAAACGAAAAAGGTCCGCAATGCGGACCTTTTTTCTTGCCGACCGACACGAACCGGGTTCACGTCAGAAGAGGGCATTTGGCAATTTGGCGACGTCTGACGGTGTTTTCTCGAAAATTCGCCGCCGATGCGACCATTGCACGTCAGGCAAACGAGTAGAAGACGCGGAAGCTCACACGACGCTCCGACCAGAACTCTGCGGCATCACGGAAGACATCCAGCAGCGTTTCCCGGCCATCCTTGTCAAACTTCGTCACGACCGGCAATCCCTCCAGCACCACCACGAACCCGGGTTGCGGACCGGAGTGGCTCACCAGATCGGTGAGGCAATCGTGCAACGCGTCGTAGTTCTTCCCGAAATGCTTGGGGAACATGAACGACGTAGCGATCGTCTCCAGCACCTCGGCCTTGCTCTGCGCCTGTGAACAATTGGCGTACAGGAAGTGTTGCCCGAGTCGCTCGGCCTCTGCGGCCAGTTCCGGCACGCGGAATGCACGGATCGACTGCACAATATTCGGCCTGACGGTCTTGAAAAGACTCATATCTCCCTCTTCCGATAAGGTATGGCGGCGGCCAGCCCGCGCTACAGCATGCAGGCCCAGCACCTGCTTGAACAAGTTGCGCTCGCCCGCACCGAATGGATCTGCCATAAGATCTTTCCCGCGTCCCTGTGCGAAAACCGGCTCACTCATACTGCTGTCATTCCCTTATGCGTCTAAAGCTGTTGTAGTGATCTTGGGTGTAGTAACACGGATCAGCTGCCTGTTGATTACCGCCGCAGATGATGCGCCTGGCACCCCTATTGCGGGCACCGGGAGTCGGCACCGTGTATTCATGGTAATAGCCGCGCGGCTTTTTGGGCAGGAGCTTTTCGTAGTTCCCGAACACAATGCCATCTTTGGCATAGGGGAACGGCCCGCCCTGGGCAATCAGCGTCAGCGTGCGCTGCGCTTCGCGAGGCAACTCGGCAACGGACACCGCTACCGTTTGATCCGTGACGTATGGCGCGGTTTCGCGCGCCACGGCATTGCCCGCCAGAAAAACACTACCCGCCGCCGTCAGCGCCACGATGCCCCGATGAAGCCAACGTGCCATTGTCATAGCTAGCCTGTCGCCCGACGCCGTTTTGCGCTGCGGACTCGTTCTGGTGGGTGAAGCCGTAAGGTTATCGCTATTGCTCACGAGAATCAATGTCGGCTTACATTTTGCAACCAAACTAGTCAACAAATCTATGAAAACACAGGGTTTTTCGCGACAGTGAGCGCACACATGAAGATATACGATGCGCAAAATACGTCACTAAAATAACAAAACGCCGCCCCAAGCGGGTGCGGCGTTTTGTCGTTAACGTGTGGCGAACAGCGGCGAACCGCCCTGCGCACTCGTTCGATCAGCGCGTCTGTTGCTGCGCTGCCGCATCAGCTACCACCAGCGCAGCCATGTTGATGATGCGACGCACCGTGGCCGACTCGGTCAGAATGTGCACCGGCTTCGCGGCGCCGAGCAGGATTGGCCCGATCGCAACGTTGTTGCCTGCCGCCGTTTTGAGCAAGTTGTAGGCAATGTTCGCAGCGTCGATGTTCGGCATAACGAGCAGGTTAGCGGCGCCGATGAGCGTCGATTCCGGCATGATGCGAGCACGAAGTTCGGGGTCGAGCGCACAATCGCCGTGCATTTCGCCGTCAACCTCCAGATCCGGCGCACGCTCTTGCAGGATCGCCAGTGTTTCGCGCATCTTGCGAGCACAATTCGCATCGCTCGTACCGAAGTTCGAGTGTGAGAGCAGCGCGACCTTCGGCTGGATGCCGAAACGGCGAATCTCTTCAGCCGCCATCAACGTGATCTCGGCCAGATCTTCGGCGCTCGGATCCTGATTGATGTGCGTA
Organism: Pandoraea sp.; assembly: GCA_031291335.1. Lineage (GTDB taxonomy): Bacteria > Pseudomonadota > Gammaproteobacteria > Burkholderiales > Burkholderiaceae > Pandoraea. Next base: position 5,456 of record JARLJF010000064.1, read on the forward strand.
TCGACCAGGAAAATCTGACGATTCGGCAGAATCAGCGCATTCATGGCGGCGTAGACGTGACCGCCTTCGCGCTTGCCGATCACGCGATCGATGAAGTGCAGGTGGCGGCCCGGGGTCGACACGGTGCCACAGATCACGCCATCGGCCTCGCCCTTGCGCACCAGCATGGCGGCAATCAACGTCGTGCGGCGGCGCATTTCGACACGTGCGTACGAAGCCGTCACGCCCTTGCGGTTGGTCAACTGGTGATACGTCTCCCAGTAATCGCGATAGCGCTCGTCGTGCTCGGGGTTGACGACGGTGAAATCGACACCCGGGGTCAGACGCAAGCCATATTGCTCGATGCGGTGTTCGATTACGGCGGGGCGGCCCACCAGAATCGGCGTGGCAACGCGCTCATCCACAAGCACCTGCACGGCGCGCAGCACGCGCTCTTCCTCACCCTCGGCGAACGCAATGCGTTTCTTGTCGGCGGGCACGCTTCTCGCCACCGAGAACAGCGGCTTCATCAGGCCACCGCTGTGATACACGAACTGCTGGAGCGATTGCGAGTAGGCATCCACGTCCGCAAGCGGGCGCGTGGCCACACCTGCCGCCATCGCCGCTTCGGCCACCGCAGTCGCGACCTTGACCAGCAGACGCGGATCGAACGGCTTGGGAATCAGATATTCCGGGCCGAACGAGAGATTCTTGATACCGTAAGCCGACGCCACGATATCGCTCTGCTCCTGACGCGCCAGTTCCGCCAGCGCATTCACGGCAGCGATTTCCATCGAGCGCGTGATCGTGGTGGCGCCGACATCGATGGCACCGCGGAAGATGAACGGGAAGCACAGCACGTTATTGACCTGATTCGGATAGTCGGTGCGGCCGGTCGCCATCACGCAATCCGGGCGCACTTCCTTCGCGAGTTCCGGCGTGATTTCCGGATTCGGATTGGCCAGTGCGAAGATCAACGGCTTATCAGCCATCGTCTTGACCATTTCCGGCTTGAGCACGCCAGCGGCCGACAGACCGAGGAACACGTCAGCGCCGCCGATGACTTCGGCAAGGCTACGGGCATCGGTCTTTTGCGAGAAACGGATCTTCTCCGGATCCATCAGTTCGGTGCGGCCCTCATAAACCACACCCGCGAGGTCGGTCACCCAGACGTTCTCGATCGGCAGCCCCATGTCGACGAGCAAGTCCAGACACGCGAGTGCAGCAGCGCCCGCGCCTGACGTGACCAGCTTCACGGACTTGATATCCTTGCCAACGACTTTCAAGCCGTTGATGAGCGCGGCGGCAACGACGATGGCCGTGCCGTGCTGATCGTCATGGAAGACCGGAATCTTCATGCGCTCGCGCAGCTTGCGCTCCACGATAAAGCACTCGGGCGCCTTGATGTCTTCAAGGTTGATCGCGCCGAAGGTCGGCTCGAGCGCCGCAATGATGTCGACCAGCTTTTCAGGGTCCTTCTCGTCGATTTCGATATCGAACACGTCGATATTGGCGAACTTCTTGAACAGCACGCCCTTGCCTTCCATCACCGGCTTCGATGCGAGCGGGCCAATGTCGCCCAGACCGAGCACGGCGGTGCCGTTCGTGATCACGCCGACCAGATTGCCACGCGCCGTGTAGCGCGACGCGTTGAGCGGATCGACGACGATTTCCTCACACGCGGCGGCAACACCCGGCGAGTACGCCAGCGCCAGGTCGCGCTGGTTGAGCAACTGCTTGGTCGGCGCGATAGCGATTTTGCCGGGGGTGGGGAATTCGTGATACTCGAGCGCAGCTTCGCGCAGTTTCGGATCGATCGGCGTGGGCATGGGGAAAGGCTCTTGAGCGAACAGAATGAATCAAATTTTCACTGCGAATTGTAGCCCTATTTATTCACGCCATTTATGCAAAAAACGGATAAGGGCTGCACCCGCACTGCACTGTTTCCTCGACGATAGTGGCTAGAAATTCGCACGAATTCAACGCTGCATTGCACCATGCCATGCATTTTCAGACTCGGGATGAAATGTGGCTCAGGTGTTATCCGAGATAGGCCTCGGAGATCGACTGAAATCGAGACACCTTGATGTTTGTCTGCTTGGGAAAGCGCAGGTGGCCTCTTAGAATAGGGACTTGCGCTGCACATTACCGCAGCCTTCCATTCATCGCCCGCCGCCTGACGCACCACGTTGCACTGCAAAGGTTCTGCAACGTAAAGCGCCCGGCCGAGGCAGGCAATCGCGCCAGTGCCCATGACCACGACATCCCCGTCCACTTCGCCGCTGTCCGAGTTCTCGTTGATCGACCGCTTCTTCGCCCATGCAACGCATCAGGGCGAACATGTGGCGCTCGGTATCGGGGACGATTGCGCTCTGCTACGCCCGACGGCGGGCGAGCAACTCGCGATTTCGACCGATATGCTCGTGGAAGGCCGGCATTTCTTCGCAGATGTCGATCCGCGCGCACTCGGTCACAAGACGCTTGCCGTCAATCTGTCGGATCTGGCGGCGATGGGCGCGCGGCCCCTGGGGTTCACCTTAGCGCTCGCTTTGCCCGACAGCGATCCCGCCTGGCTCGCACCGTTCGCGCAAGGCCTCGCTGCACTTGCCGACCGCTATGCGTGTCCGCTGGTGGGTGGAGACACCACGCGCGGCCCACGAAATCTCTGTGTGACGGTCTTCGGCAGTGTGCCGGGAGCACAGGCCCTGCGGCGCGATGCTGCGCAACCCGGTGACGACATCTGGATCTCCGGCACCCTCGGCGATGCCCGGCTGGCACTTGGCTCACTCCGCGGCGAATGGTCGCTGACGGACGACGATCTCGCGCTCGCGCGCCGTGCAATGGATTGGCCCGAGCCGCAGATAAGGCTGGGGCTTGCGCTGCGGGGCGTCGCACGCGCGGCACTTGACATCTCGGACGGCTTGCTCGGCGACCTCGGTCATATTCTGGAGCGCTCTGTCATGAGCGCACATGTGAACGTTGACGAACTGCCACGCTCCCCCCTGCTGTCGTCGCAGACGTCAGAGATTCAGCGACTTTGCACGCTCGCGGGCGGAGACGACTACCAACTGTGCTTCTGCGCCGATAGCGTGCAACGGCATCGAATCGCGGCGATCGGCGACGAACTCGGCATACGTGTCACGCGTATCGGTACAATAGCGATTCCCGACGCGCGCCAATCGATGCTCCATCTCCATGACAATACCGGCGCGTCTGTCGCTGCCGATTTCAAAAGTTTCGACCATTTCCAATGAGCACTGATCAAACGGCCGCCGTCAATCCGGGCAGCGGCCCGCGCCGGCCGACCTCGCGTTTCCTGCTGTCGCACCCCGCACACCTGTTTTCGCTCGGTTTCGGCACGGGTCTGTCGTCGTTCGCGCCAGGCACCGTGGGAACGCTTTTCGGCTGGGCGTCGTATCTGGTGCTCAATCTGTATCTGACGGTCACCGGCTGGGGCGTGCTGATCGCGGCGTCGCTCATCGGCGGCATCTGGATCTGCAGCTATACCGCGCACAAACTCGGCACGCAGGACCCTAGTGCGGTCGTCTGGGACGAGATCGTCGCGTTCTGGATCGTGCTGTTGCTCATTACGCCGGCGAGCTTCGGCGGCCAATTGGTCGCGTTCGTGCTGTTCCGCTTCTTCGATGCCGTCAAGCCGCCGCCGATCAGTTACTTCGACCGCACGGTGAAAGGCGGCCTCGGCATCATGCTGGACGATCTCGTAGCCGCGTTCTGCACGCTGCTCGTGATCGCGCTGTGGCGCTCGATCTGACCGACTTCGTGATCCCGCCAGCTTGCTTCCTCGCTGCTTTGCGACCTCGTTATTGGTGCGCGATGGCACTCAGACAGCGCCCTGGCAGGGGCGCGGCAAGTGAACCGCATGTGCGTCGTTACGTATTCGTTGCATAGACTTTTTGAAGGCGTCGTCCCGTGGTCTCCGAACAAAATCTTCTGGCTCAACTGTCGGTAAAAGTCGGTAACCGTCTGCGTGACGAACGCCTGATGCTGACGACGGCCGAGTCGTGCACCGGCGGCCTCGTTGCCGCAGCGATTACCGACATTTCGGGTAGCAGCAACTGGTTCGAGCGCGGGTTCGTTACCTACTCGAATCAAGCCAAGTCCGAGATGATCGGTGTTCCGGCCGAATTGATCGACAAGCATGGTGCAGTGAGCGAACCCGTGGCGCGCGCGATGGCCGAAGGCGCCCTGCTCAATAGCCGTGCACAGATATCACTGTCGATCACCGGCGTGGCCGGCCCCGGTGGTGGCACCCCCGACAAGCCCGTGGGCATGGTGTGCTTTGGATGGAGTAACCGTGTCACGACCATCGTCGAGACGAAGCACTTCAAGGGCGATCGCACGCAGGTGCGGAGTCAGGCGGCGCAATACGCGCTGCGCGGCGTCATCGAACTACTCGACAAGGCCGAAGCGTAACCCTCACCTTGTCGACCTCTCGCGCTGGCGTCTTCGATCAGCGTCGCACGATGTCGATCAACGGGCGACAATACCTGCCCCGTGCCGCTCAACCGTTGAACGCTGTCACCCAACGCCATAAAAAAAGCGCCTGCGATTGCTTCGCAAGGCGCTGTTTTTTCTGAGCGGACTCGCTCATGCGACGGCGTCGCAGCGAACCCCACTATCGCTTTCGCTACGCGACGGTCGATGGTTCGCGCATCGGCACCATGGCCGATCAGCGATAGGCGTTGATACTGTCGCGCGTCTTCTGGGCGGCTGTCGCCGCAGCGGCAGCGAATTGCTCGTCGCGCCCCGCATAAATGATGGCGCGCGAGGAGTTGATCATCATGCCGGTGCCGTTGGCGGTGCGACCGGCCTTGACCGTCGCCTCGACATCGCCGCCCTGCGCACCCACGCCGGGGATCAGCAACGGCATATCGCCGACGATGCTGCGCACGGTGGCGATTTCCGCCGGGAACGTTGCCCCGACCACCAGACCGATCTGACCGCTCGTATTCCACGGACCCGCCGCCAGGCGCGCCACCGTCTGATACAGCGGCTTGCCGTCGACGTCGAGGAATTGCAGGTCGCTACCGCCCGGATTCGAGGTCCGGCACAGCACGATCACGCCCTTGTCGGCGTGCGCCAGATACGGCTCCAGCGAGTCGAAGCCCATATACGGATTCACCGTCACGGCGTCGGCACGATAGCGCTCGAACGCTTCGCGCGCGTACTGCTCGGCGGTACTGCCAATGTCCCCGCGCTTGGCATCGAGAATCACGGGCAGGCCCGGGTGATCGGCGTGGATATGCGCGATCAGCCGCTCGAGCTGGTCTTCGGCACGATGAGCGGCGAAGTAGGCGATCTGCGGCTTGAACGCACTGGCGTACGGTGCGGTGGCATCCACGATCTGGCGGCAGAACTCGAAAATCGCGTCGGGCCGACCTTGCAGATGGGCGGGGATGCGCGACGGCTCAGGGTCCAGGCCCACGCAGAGCAGCGAATTGTTGCGCGTCCAGGCGGCGTTGAGAACTTCGGTGAATGTCATGACGGGGTTCCGGCGGGGTTCCGGCGGCAGTAATCCGACGGAGGGTGATTCGAGACTGATTCCTTCCAGCAAGGCCGCTATTTTACCTGCTCGGCGGCCTCACCTTCGGTTGCCATGCCCAAAGCGGCGTTGCGCCAGTTTCAAGCACAGCCGCCCGCACTCAGTCGAGCCAGCCGCGATGACGGAAATACAGGAACGGTGCAATCGCCGAAAGGATCATCAGCCCGATGGCGAACGGATAACCGACCTCCCAATGCAACTCCGGCATCATCTGGAAGTTCATACCGTAAATGCTGGCGATCAGCGTCGGCGGAAGGAAAGCGACCGCCGCCACCGAGAATATCTTGATGATCTTGTTTTGATTGATGTTGATGAAGCCGATCGTGGCATCCATCAGGAAGTTGATCTTGTCGAACAGATACGCCGTGTGGTTGTCGAGCGACTCGATGTCGCGCAGGATCTGCTTGCCCTCCTGATACTGCTCGTCCTTGAGCATACGGGCGCGCATGAGGAACGACACCGCGCGACGCGTATCCATCACGTTGCGGCGGATACGACCGTTCAAGTCTTCCTCGGCAGCGATGCTCTCAAGCGCCTTGGCGGCGTCGGCATCGGTGAGATTCTTGCCCAGCACCCGCTTGCTCACTTCTTCGAGCGCGGCGTACACCCCTTCGAGCGAATCGGCCGAATACTCGGCGTCGGTCGAATAAAGATCGAGCAACACATCCATGGCGTCGCGAACCGAACCCGGGCGAATGCGCGCACGCATGCGCACCAGTCGGAACACGGGCAGATCTTCGTCGTGGATGGAAATCAACAGATCCTTGAGCGCCACGAACGCGACCGGCACGTTGCGCGATTGCTCTTCGTCGTCGAGCAGGAAATCCGTACGGATGTGCAGCACGCCGCTGTCGTCTTCGTAATAACGAGCCGAAGCCTCGATATCGGTCACTTCATCGCGTGACGGCAGCTTGACGTTGTAAGCCTCTTCGACCCAACGGCGCTCCTCTTCCGATTCGCTATGCAGATCGACCCAAACTGGCGAAACGCTGGCCAGATCGCTGGGGTGGTCACAAGTCACCTGTTGCAGGCGACCCTGGTGGATGACGAAGGCATTGATCAAACGAGGTTCTCCCTGCTACGCGGCGACGGCAAGTGTAGCAGCCGCGCCACAGGCACGCCAAGGGCGGTGACCCACGTGCCGTCAAACGACATGCCAGGATCGTCAGTCTGCGCAGGATTCGACCGTAAGCGTCCTCCTAAAATCGCCCCGATCGGCGCATCAGATGGGGAACAGTGGCAAGCTTGTCGAACCAATCCACGCACTTTGCGTCAACCTTGGTATCGGCGCGTTTATGCGTCCATCGACAGGGAGAACAGAAAAATGAATGAAGTCACGACCCCTCTCGCGTCTTTCGACGCGGTGATGGGTTTTCTGGCGGGCAACGCCATTCGCTACGGTCTGTCGTTTGTGCAGGCCGTGCTGATCCTGCTGATCGGCTTCTGGATCGCGAAACGACTCGCTCGCTTCGTTCACGGCACGCTGAGCCGCTCACCGCATTTCGACGCCACGCTCAAACCACTCATCGAGTCCGTCGTGCTGTGGTCGGTGCGCCTCATCACCATCATCGCGGTGCTCGCGCAGTTCGGTGTCCAGACAGCCAGCATCATTGCGGTACTCGGTGCCGCCGGTCTGGCGATCGGTCTCGCGTTGCAGGGCACGTTGCAGAACATCGCGGCAGGCACGATGCTGCTCGTGCTGCGCCCGTTCCGCAACGGCGATTACATCACTGCCGGCGCATCGGTCGCAGGTACGGTGGAAGAGATCGGACTGTTCACGACCACGCTCACGAATGCCGACGGCATTTACGTCTGCGTGCCGAACAATCAGATCTGGGGGCAGCCAATCACGAACTACAGTCGGAACGCCACGCGTCGCATGGAGATCACCGTGGGCATTGCGCTCGACGACGATCTCGACGCCGCCATGGCCGCACTGCGCGCCCACGTCGCGGACGACGACCGGGTGCTCGACAAACCGGCGCCGGAAATCATGGTCAAGCAAGTGAGCGACAGCGCCGTGATCGTAAACGTGCGTGTGTGGTCGCTGCTCGGTAACTACTGGGGTCTTTATTGGGATCTGCAGCGCCGTGTCAAGGAGACGGTCGAGGGCGCCGGTTGCTCGCTTCCCTTCCCGACACGCACCATCATGCAAGTGCCGGCGCAGACCACGCAAACGATGGCGGACGCAGCACAACCGCGACACTAACGGCTCGATTGCCTGCGCGCTCGCGAAGCGCGCCGGGCATAGAACACGGGGTTGGCCGATCAGGCGGCGCGACGATTGTCGTGCCGCCTTTTTTTAACTCGAAAGACATTTGACGCAAGCCACACAGATAGCGAGGCGTCGGCAACGCCCTACTGCGGCAGCTCCGCCGCCCCCATGCGACGTGCGATCACACCGGCACGCTGCGAGAGATACGGCGAGTTGCGATGCGTGTCGAAGTAGCGTGGACGCGGCAACATTACGGCCAGTCGCGCCGCCTGCCATGGCGACAACTTCGATGCCGGAATGCCGTAGTAGTAACGCGACGCCGCTTCGGCGCCGAACACGCCCTCGCCCCACTCCACTGAATTGAGATAGATCTCGAAGATGCGCTGCTTCTCCATCCAGAACTCAAGCATCCACGTGATGCTCAGCTCTTCGGCCTTGCGCAGATAACTCTTCTCGCTCGACAAAAACAGGTTCTTGGCCAGTTGCTGCGAGAGGGTCGAGCCGCCAGCGACGATGCGCCCCTTCTTCTGATTCTTCTCCCACGCGCCGAGCATCGCGTCGATCTCGAAGCCGTCGTGGTTGACGAAGTTGGCGTCCTCGCTCGCGATGATCGCGCGCTTCAGGTTGCGGGAAATCTGATCGTACGGCACCCATTCGTGTCGAAGCGTGGCGTTCGGATCGGTCTCGCGCAGACGCGCCTCAGCGGCCCGCATGAACGCCGTCGACTGCGGATTGAAGTGCACCCACCAGCCGATCTGCACGAAGTAGTAGAGCTGCGTGGCCAGCACCCCCACGAAGAGCAGCGTGACGACGTAGGCCGTCCATTGCCACGGTCCCCAGCGGCGTTTGCGGGTTGTGCGCGAGGCGCGTTGCTGCGCAGCCATCGTTGACAATCAGCCTTTGGCGGCGAGTCGGGCGCGCAACGCCGCACGCACGACATCGGTCGACGGGCGCACACCGCGCCATACCGCAAACGCTTCAGCCGCCTGTTCGACGAGCATGCCCAGACCGTCCGACGCGCGCGCCGCACCGGCCGACAACGCATGGGTCATGAACACCGTCGGTTGCGCACCGTACATCATGTCGTAGGCCAACGATCCGGCCGCATACACGCCCGCCGGCAACGGTGGTACGTCGCCCTGCAGGCTACCGGCCGTGGCATTGATGACGACGTCGAACGCCGCCGGGGTTGCCTCCCACCCGCCCCCCGCGAGCGCCACGCCGTGACGCCCCGCCGCCGACGTAAAACGGGCGACAAGTTCGTTGGCCCGTTCGGCCGTACGATTGGCCACAAAGAGCGCCGCCGGACCGGCTTCGATCAGCGGCAACATCGCCCCGCGTGACGCACCGCCAGCCCCCAGCAGCAGCACCCGGCGCGCCTTGAGCGCGGTGCCAAGTGCCCCCTCGATGTCACGCACGAGTCCCACGCCATCGGTGTTGTCGCCGGTGATGCCCTGCGCGTCGAACACCAGCGTGTTGACGGCGCCAGCGGCCTGCGCACGCTCGGTCAGCCGATCTGCCAGCGCATGGGCCTCTAGCTTGAACGGCACGGTGACGTTGGCGCCCCGTGCGCCGTTTTCGATGAAGGTACGGACGGTGGCCGCGAACGCATCGAGCGGCGCGAGCAGGCGTTCATAAGTGAGGTGCTGCCCCGTCTCCCGCGCGAATTCCGCGTGAATGAAGGGCGACTGGCTATGTTCGACAGGATGACCGATCACGGCGTAGCGATCGGCCGGCAGTTCCCCGGATGGCGTTTGGTTTGTCATCGTTTTCAAAGACGCGGCGCCTGGCTTTCGCTCAGGCGCCGCTGTTGCATGCGTCAGATACGGCGTTTGGCCGAAGCTCAGCGCGCGTCGATCACCACAGAATCCACAGCGCAACGCCACCGAACAAAGCCCATTTCACCGCATAGTACACGTAGCGGTTCCACGCCTTGAGGCGTTTGCCGACAATGCGGATCGAATAAATATACTTGAACGCCTTGTTCAACCCGCCAGTCCGGTCGCTCGCGTCGTTGGGCGACGACGCGGCACCGACCAGATGACGCCCTAACCAGCGGTTGATCGCCTGCGTCCAACGGTACCGCATCGGGCGCTCCACGTCGCAGAACAGAATGATGCGGTTCTGACCGCTCTGATTCTCGGCGTAGTGGATGTAGGTCTCGTCGAACAGCACGCCCTCGCCATCGCGCCAGCTGTAACGCTGGCCATCCACGTCGATATAACAGCGATCGTCGTTCGGCGTGACCAGCCCGAGGTGAAAACGCAGCGACCCCGCAAACGGATCACGATGACGTACGAGGCGACTGCCATGTGGCAATTCGGCGAACATCGCCGCCTTGATCGTCGGGATCTGACGCACGAGGCTGGTAGTCACCGGGCAGAGTTCATTCGCGGACGGATGCGCATCGTCATACCACTTCAGGTAGAAGCGCTTCCAGCCAGTCTTGAAGAAGGAGTTGAAGCCAACGTCGTTGTACTTGTCAGACGCCTTGATGCGGCGCGCCTCGACCAGCGAAATCGCTTCGGCACGAATGGCTTCCCAGTTCTGGCGCAACGGCTCGAGTTCCGGGAAGTTTTCGGTTTTCAGATACGGCGTCGTCGGCACACGAGAGAACATGTACATGAACACATTCAGTGGCGACAGAAACGTCGAATGGTCAGAGAGTTGGCGGAAGAATTGATGGCGAACTTTACCGCGGAAATGCACGTATACAGCACAAGCAGCAAAGATCGCCAGAACTATCCATTTCATGGCGGACTTTCCAGGCGTCAGAGAAAACTTCGCAATTATAGAAATGTTCGGGAAGTTTTTCCGGGCAGGAAGTCACCGCGATGCAACGAGTTACTGTGCCGCGACACCCGGCGGGGCGACCAGCGTTTCGGCCTGCACGCCCTGACGTGAGAACGTCATGCGTGTCACGATTTCGAGAATGTCGTAGCGCTGCTTCATCTCGGCAGAGAACTCGCCGAACGGCGCGCTGGCCTGCACGATCGCCACTGCGCGGCGGTCCAGATCGCGATTGCCGGAGCTTCGCGTGATCTCCACTGCGGCAACATCCCAGCCGTCCTTGTGATACCCGAGCCCACCGCGCTGATTGACGTTGAGCGTGACGATCAACTCACCGTACAGACGCTCGTTACCGATCTGCGGAAAGTGTTCCGTGCCGTAGCGCTCCACGCGATGACGCAGCGTATCGAAATAGCGGGCATACGCCACTTCACGCGTGTTGGCCGTGACCTGACCGCGTTTCGGACGAGCCTGATAGGCACGCAATTGCTTATCGATTTCCGCCTGCAGGCGGGCGATCTGCTGATCGACGGTCCGATCGTCGAACCCGTGTCCGCGTTGCGGGGTGTCAGCGCGATTGCGCTGAGATTCCGGCGTGGCGGCGTATTGGCTGCGCAGTTGCGAGAGCAGCTTCTCCTGCGTCGCTTCGAGATCGCTCACGTTGCGCTGGATCTGTGCGACGGGCGCACCCTCGCGCTCGACGGCACGCGACTGCAGAGGCGATGTCGCGCGCTCACCGTCGTGCTCGCCCCCTCCCACCAGATTGGCCTGCGCGAGCGCGGTGGCCTTCTCGGGGGCGTTGGCCGACTTCGCGTTGACGAGTACGACTTCGAGCGGCGAGTCTGCGCTGTGCAACCGGAAACTGTCAGGCGCAACAAAATGCACCGCCAGCGCAAGCAGATGAATCACGGCCGAAAACACGAGGCCCGTGGCGAGCGGATGCTCGCGCACGAGCGACCAGCCGCGGCGTCGTGCCGCGCCCAGACTACCGGAAGCGATTGCCGGTTTCAGCACGCCGAGCTGGCAGATGCGTCGCGAGCGCCCGCAGCCATCAGCGCAGCAGCGAGCGGCGAGGTCTCGGAGGCAACATCTGTCGATTGCTCGGCGCGCGCGCTCATGTCGTGCGAGGCCGATGCGGCATCGTCGTCATTGCGGCTTTCGCCACCGGCATCGTCACCGCCGTCATTGCTGTTGCCGTTGCCGCTGCCATCGGCGTCGTCAGTCCCGTCGGCACCCTCCGCGCCGTCAGCGCCGTCAGCACCTTCGCCGCCGTCACCGCCCTCACCTGCGCCGCCCTCTCCTTCGTCATCGTCGTCGCCGAGCACGGTCTGGCTGGCGCTGAGCACCTGCGAGATACGTACCGAAATACTGAGCGTGACGACGTCGATCGAGAGCACGTCGAGCATAATCTGCGTGCCACGCGCGTGCAGACCGAGGCCCGGCACGATGAGCGTGAGCGGAATGTCATTGAGACGCACCGTGTCGCCTTTGAGCACACTCGCCTGCACCTGCGACTTGTTCTCCTGAAGCAGCCAGCGCAGGCACCAGTAACGCTCCATCCGGCTCTGATGCTCACCATAGGCCGCATAGGCGGCTTCGAAGCTCGAGACGGTGACATAAAGATCGGCGTCTTTCGGCTTGAAGGGCGCCGCGAGCTTGGCCGTCACACCGTGACGCACGCAAGCAATCAACTGCCACTGGTTCACGAGGTCGACGTAGCGACGCAACGGCGACGTGCTCCACGCGTACTGTTCGACGCCAAGGCCTTCGTGCGGCGCCGGCGACGTTTGCATGCGCGTACGGTTCACACCGTAGGCGCGCTGCGCGCGGTAAATGCCCGGCACGCCGCATTCGGCCAGCAAGCGGCCCCAGCGGCTATTCGCGAGAATCGCCATCTCGGCCACAATCAGATCCAGCGGTGCGCCACGCAGGCGTTGCTTGATCGTGACCTGTTCGCCATCGACGTAAAAATTGAAGTCCGTCTTGTTCTGCACTTCCGGGCGCAGGCCGTAACCCACCCGCGCGGCCTGACGCTTGTCGTAGAGCGACTGAGCGAACGGCCACAGCAGACGCAGCTCTTCCTTGTGCGGATAGTCGCCGCTACCGTCGGCCAACGTCTCGGCGGTGATGATCGCGTCGAGTTCGTTGTGACGCAGATTCGCGGAGATCGGTACACGTTCCGCACGCGTCTCGGTCGCCACGATTTCGTACGTGTCGGCCTTGGCCACGACGTACAGCGACAACGCCGGACGTGCACCGCCCTCGGCGAGCGTGTAAGCCTCGACCACCGAATCCGGCAGCATCGTGATCTTCTCGCCCGGCGCGTAGACCGTCGACAGACGCACGCGTGCGATCTCGTCGATGGCGTCGCCACGCGTAATGCCGAGCGCCGGGGCCGCGATGTGGATACCCACGCGCAGCAAGCCGTCGGGGAGCATCTGAACCGAAAGGGCGTCGTCGATTTCCGTCGTCGTCGAATCGTCGATGGAGAACGCCTGCACGTCGGCCAGCGGCAGATCGTCGTCCGGCAACGGCACCGGTCCCACATCGGGGAAGCCAGTCCCGCGCGGGAAGTATTCATAAAGGAACGCTGCCTCGTGATACGCGCGCGGCGACGCAATGCCGCCACAAGCGAGCATCACCTCGGCGTGCGTCTTGCCCAACTCGCTGGCAGCGGCGTCGAGCGCCTTCCACTCGATGGCGTTCTTGTCCGGACGGAACAGCAACAGCAGTTCCTTGCCCTTGAGCGCATCGGGGAGCGTGCCCGCAATCATTTGGTCCGCGTAGCTGGCCTGCAACTCCGCCTGCTGCTGCTTGCGGGCGAGACCCGCGAGCGCAGCCTGGATTTGTTCCTGCGGCGCACGCTGATACTGGCCGCGGCCCTTGCGGCGGAAGTAGATCGGCGAAGCCTGCAGGGCCAACGCCAGTCCAGCCTGTTGCGCAACGCTCGCACTTTCGCCGAAGTACTCGGCGGCGAGCGTCGGGAACGGAAACTCCTCGGCCGGCGCGCATTCCCACAGGAAACTCATGTCGATGTCCTGTGAGGCTGCCTGCGCCTGCGCGATCAGTTCGGCGGGAGAGGGCGATTCAAAACGCAACAGGACGTCGCGTCCCTTGATCTTGCTACGGCGTCCGCCAGGCAGTTCCACCTGATACGACTCACCCTGCTGCGACAACACCGTGCCAGCCTTGAAGCCGCCGGATTCCTCAAAAAAAATGTTCATGAAACAGCCATCGATCGCAATAGGCGATATTGTAGCCCGCCAACGTACGGCGGTTTAGGGCAGAACGGGCGAACGCGTCATTCGCCCGCGAACGAACCCGCGGAACCGGGTGAAGGAGGAACGTCGATGCCGGCGAAGCGCAGCACGTCATCCATATAGTCGACAAAATCGGAAATGCCGTGGTCGCTGCCTTCGATCTGGGTGAGCTTGGCCCCCGGAAACTTCGCCACCATGTCACGGTAGTCGAGGGTCTGGTCGCCGGTCGCCGCCACGAGGTAATAGCGCTCGGGACGCGTGATCTGTGCCACGTCGATCATGCGCAGTTCATCCAGATGACGCGGCTCCACGACGATGGTGCCGCCGCCGTGCCACATCGGCTGCTCGCCGAGCCATTTGCCAAGGTCGTCATACGGCCGCGTGGCCGGGTTGAGCAACACCGCGCGACATCCGAGCTTCTCAGCCAGATAGGTCGCGTAGTAGCCGCCCAGCGAGCTGCCCACGATGGTCAACTCTTCAGGCCCTACGCCAGTCAACAGACGCTGTGCGTCGACCACCGCCGCAAGCGGCGACGGCGGCAACTGCGGACAGGCCCAGGCATGCCCCAGCCCAAGCCGGTGCATGCGAGCCGCCATCAGTTGCGCCTTGAACGAACGCGGCGACGAACGGAAGCCGTGCAAATAGAGAATCATGTGAGCCCCCGATAAAACCAAGTCAATCTGCGCAGACGGTTAACGTGCCCAAATCAGGCACGCGCCGCCAGCGCATCAAGCAATTTCTGATGAATGCCGCCGAAGCCGCCATTACTCATCACCACGATCTGGTCGCCCGGCTGCGCCGCCGCACTCACGGCGCGCACCAATCCCTCGATGTCGCTGAACGCCTGCGCCCGGGCACCAAGGGGCGCGAGCGCTTCAGCCAGATTCCAGCCTAGCGCGTCTTTGCCCGACGGCGCGCCGTAGCCGAACACCAGATCGGCGTCGGCAAGGCTGGCGGGCAACTGCGCCTTCATCACGCCGAGCTTCATCGTATTCGAGCGCGGCTCGAGCACCGCCAGAATGCGCGCGCTGCCGGCACGGCGACGCAATCCGGCGAGCGTCGTCTGAATGGCCGTCGGATGGTGAGCGAAGTCGTCATACACCGTCACGCCCGCCGCCTCGCCGCGCACTTCCATGCGGCGCTTCACGTTCTGGAACTTGCCCAGCGACGCCGCGCCCTGCTCCGGCGGCACCCCGACGTGTCGCGCCGCCGCCAGCGCGGCCAGCGCGTTCAACCAGTTGTGCTCGCCCTGAAGCGACCACTTCACTTCTCCGGCGGGCACCGAACCGCGATGGACCCAGAACGCTTCCTGCCCCGGGGCCAGCGTCTCGTTAGCCTGAGCGACGTGCCAGTCGTCTGCCACGCCGAAGCGCTCGACTTCGCTCCAGCAACCGCGCGCCAGCACGCGATCGAGCGCGGCTTCACGGCCATTGACGATCACGCGGCCCTGTCCGGGCACAGTACGTACCAGATGATGGAATTGCGTCTCGATCGCCGTCAGATCCGGGAAGATGTCGGCGTGATCGAACTCCAGGTTATTCAGAATGGCCGTGCGCGGGTGGTAGTGGACGAATTTGGAGCGCTTGTCGAAGAAGGCCGTGTCGTACTCGTCAGCCTCGATCACAAAGAAATCGCTATCCGTCAGACGCGCCGAGATGCCGAAGTTCATCGGCACGCCGCCGACGAGGAAGCCCGGGTTGTACCCGGCGTCTTCGAGAATCCAGGCCAGCATCGACGTGGTTGTCGTCTTGCCGTGCGTTCCCGCCACCGCCAGCACCCACTTCTTCGACAGCACATGCTCGCCCAGCCATTGCGGACCCGAGGTGTACGGCAAATTCCGGTTCAGGATCTCTTCCATCAGCGGGTTGCCGCGCGAGACTACGTTACCGATCACGAACAGGTCGGGCTCCAGCGAGACCTGCCCGGCGTCGAAGCCTTCGATCAACCGGATGCCTTGCGCCTCAAGCTGCGTGCTCATGGGCGGATAGACGTTGGCGTCGCAACCCGTGACGGTGTGGCCAGCCTCACGCGCGAGGACTGCCAGACCGCCCATGAACGTGCCGCAGATGCCAAGAATATGAATATGCATGGATGGGGAGCGTGGTGAGAACGGGCCGAACCCGTGCGGGAAATGGGGTGCCGAAAAGCCAAGGGCTCCATTGTACCTGCGGCGTGCTCCGCAATGCCTTTCGGGTATCATCGTCCGCATGACACGTAAATCCTGGACCGACGCCCAACGCCTGCGCGAGGAAATCGCGCTGGTCGCCGCCCGCCTCATCGCCGAGGAGGGGGCCGACTACGCCTCCGCCAAGCGCAAGGCGGCGAAACAGGTCACGGGCGAGGCGCGGATTGCTGGCGAATTGCTGCCAGATAACGACCAGATCGAAGCGGAAGTCCGCGAGTACGTCCAGACATTCCTCTCCGACACGCAGCCCGCCGAGTTGGCGCACTTGCGTCAGGTGGCCGTGACCGTAATGACGGAGTTGGCGCGCTACCGGCCGTTCATTACCGGCGCGGTCTACAACGGCACTGCGACGGCACTATCTGATATCTATTTGCAGGCTTTTTGCGATAACCCGAAGGAAGTGGCCATCGATCTGCTCAACCGGGGTATCGATTACGAGGTCTCGGAAAGCCGTCACTTCAACGGTCGTGGCATGGTCGAGACGCTGAGTTTCCTATGGCGCGAGCGCCATCAGCGTGGGGAGCCAGCGGGTGTGCACCTCTCCTTGTATTCGCTGGATGACATGCGCGGCGCGCTCAAGACGACCGACGGTAACGGCCGCCCGATACGGGTCGACGTGAACGGCCTGCGTGCGGTGATCGCCGACGTCCCCGAACAGGCGCATAGCAGTTGATCTGCCGTCATGTTGCTGCAAAATCACCATTAATTCTTCGCAATTACCCTCCGTTTTTCATCTACCGTTGATTCCCGGCACCTCTGCCCTCCTTCCATCATGGCAAAACGCATTGTTATTCTAGTGATACTGGCGCTCGCAGGACTCGGGGGCGGCTTCTGGCTTGGCCATCGGAACCAGGCGCCGGCGGACGCCTCGGATGCCGCCGTCGCCCAACTGCTCGCCACCCGGTTACCCGACCTGAGGGGTAACGATCAGGCTGTCTCGCAATGGCGTGGCAAAACACTGGTCGTGAACTTCTGGGCTCCCTGGTGCGGGCCGTGCGTAGAAGAAATGCCCGATCTACAGGCACTGTCCACGGAATTTGCTAGTAAGAACGTGCAATTTGTCGGAATCGGCATTGATACCGCACAGAACATGATCGCCTTCGAACAGAAGGTGAAGGTCGATTACCCCCTACTTGTGGCGGGCTACGCCGGGACCGATCTGGCCCGGGCATTGGGCAACAAGGCCGGGGCGCTACCGTTTACCGTCGTTATCGACCCGAAGGGCGGCCTGCATTACGAGAAGCTCGGCCGTATTACGTCGGACGAGGTACGCGCCGCGCTCAAACCCCTCATCTGACCCCACTGGGGGAAATCGGAAATCATGGGAAGCCCCGCCAGACGTGAGTGGCGGGGCCAGATTTTCGCCCCACTGGACAAAATCCACCAACTGGCGTTTAATTGCGCCCAATTTCGTGAAATTTGATTCGCCGATGCCTCACCGCATTCTCGTGCTCCATGGCCCTAACCTGAACCTGCTCGGTACTCGCGAGCCGGAGGTGTACGGTCGCACGACGTTGGCCGACATCGACTCCGCCCTTGTGGCGCAGGCCGAGACGGCGGGTGCCGAGGTGGCGACATTCCAGAGCAATCACGAAGGCGCATTGGTTGACCGGATTCAGGCGGCGCGCGATGAGTCGATCGACTTCATCGTCATCAACCCTGCGGCCTACACCCATACCAGCGTGGCCATCCGCGACGCGCTGGCCGGTGTGGGCATTCCGTTCGTCGAGGTCCACCTCTCGAACGTCCATGCGCGCGAGGCCTTCCGGCATCACTCGTACTTATCCGATATTGCGCAAGGCGTGATCTGCGGCCTTGGCTGGCGCGGTTACACCTACGCACTCGATTTTGCCCTGCGGCGACTCGCCGGCGGGTAGTCCTCTCATCCCCTATTTCCCCTCGCGGGGCGTTGCCCCCGCGTCGATATCGAATCAAGGAGCTTCCTTCATGGATTTGCGCAAACTCAAGACGTTGATCGACCTCGTGGCCGAATCGGGTATTTCCGAACTCGAAGTCACCGAAGGCGAAGGCAAGGTCCGCATCGTCAAGGCGCCGCCCCAGTTGATCGCGGCCCCGATGCAAATGGCCATGCCGGCACTCGCCCCGCAGGTCGGTGCGCAAGCTCCCTTCGCGCCGACTGCCGCGCCCGCACCGGTGGCCCCGGTCCTGCCGCAAGGTCATATCGTGACGTCGCCGATGGTCGGTACGTTCTACCGTGCCCCGTCGCCGGGCGCCGATCCGTTCGCGCAAGTCGGCGACACGGTCAAGGAAGGCCAGACGCTGTGCATCATCGAAGCGATGAAGCTGCTCAACGAAATCGAGTCGGACAAGGCTGGCGTGATCAAGGAAATCCTGGTCGAGAACGGTCAGGCCGTGGAATACGGTCAACCGCTGTTCGTGATCGGCTAATGCCGGTTGTCGGACGCCCCGTCTGCGCGGCTGTGTGCCGCTCAGCGACAAGCGGCGTCCGGCCCCGCTCCTCTCCCCTTTCGGGCAGGACTGCACATAATGTTTGAAAAAATTCTCATCGCCAACCGCGGCGAAATCGCTTTGCGCATCCAGCGCGCGTGCCGCGAGATGGGCATCAAGACCGTCGTTGTCTACTCCGAAGCCGACAAGGAAGCGAAGTACGTCAAGCTCGCTGACGAAGCCGTCTGTATCGGCCCGGCGCCCTCGCCGTTGAGCTACCTGAACATGCCGGCGCTCATCAGCGCGGCAGAAGTCACCGACGCTCAGGCCATTCACCCGGGTTACGGCTTCCTCTCCGAGAACGCCGACTTCGCCGAGCGCGTCGAACAATCGGGCTTCACGTTCATCGGTCCGCGCCCAGACACCATTCGCCTGATGGGCGACAAGGTCTCGGCCAAGCAGACGATGATCAAGACCGGCGTGCCTTGCGTGCCGGGTTCGGAAGGCGCATTGCCCGACGATCCGAAGGAAATCGTGCGCATTGCACGTCAGGTCGGCTATCCGGTGATCATCAAGGCCGCTGGCGGCGGCGGTGGTCGCGGCATGCGCGTGGTGCACACGGAAGCGGCGCTCGTGAACGCGGTCAACATGACCCGTGAAGAAGCCGGCCGCGCGTTCGGCAATCCGGAAGTTTATATGGAGAAGTTCCTCGAGAACCCGCGCCATATCGAAATCCAGATTCTCTCGGACAAGCACAAGAATGCGGTCTGGCTGGGCGAGCGCGACTGCTCCATGCAGCGCCGTCACCAGAAGGTGATCGAAGAAGCGACCGCACCGTTGATCGCGCGCCGTTTGATCGAGCGTATCGGCGATCGCTGCGCCGACGCCTGCAAGAAGATGGGCTATGTCGGCGCTGGCACGTTCGAATTCCTGTTCGAGAACGGTGAGTTCTACTTCATCGAAATGAACACGCGCGTGCAGGTCGAGCACCCGGTCACGGAAATGATCACGGGTATCGATATCGTGCAGGAACAGATCCGCATCGCGGCCGGCGAGAAGCTCGCCTACCGTCAGCGCGACATCCAGTTCCAGGGTCACGCCATCGAGTGCCGTATCAACGCCGAAGATCCGTTCAAGTTCACACCGTCGCCGGGGCGCATCACCGCGTGGCACATGCCGGGCGGTCCTGGCATTCGCGTCGACTCGCATGCGTACAACGGCTACTTCGTACCGCCCAACTACGATTCGATGATCGGCAAGCTGATCGCCTACGGCGCAACGCGTGACCAGGCCATCCGCCGCATGCGTGTGGCGCTGTCGGAAATCGTGATCGAAGGTATCCAGACGAACATTCCGCTGCACCGGGAATTGATGCTCGACGCCAAGTTCGTCGAAGGCGGCACGAGCATCCATTATCTGGAACACAAGCTGGCGCAGAAATCTGCCGTCGGCAGTAATTAAGTCGTTAATTCGTAGGAACTACTCGCTATGTATCGCGAACTCGTCGTAGAAGTTGCCCGTGCCCAAGCCGAGGCCTTGTCAGACGCCCTGCTCGATCTGGGCGTACTGTCGGTCTCTGTGGAAGACGCGGACGCCGACACGCCCGACGAGCAACCGATGTTCGGCGAGCCTGGCCTGACCCCGCCGGACACCGCGTGGCAACACTCGCGCGTGGTCGCGCTGGTGGGGGAAGACCAGGACGCCGCCGTGCTGCTCGCGGCGGCCATCAATGAATTGGGGCTCACCGAATCCCCCGCGTTCACGCTGCGTGACGTGGAGGAACAGGATTGGGTGCGTCTCACGCAATCGCAGTTCGAGCCGATGCAGATTGGCCAGCGTATCTGGGTCGTGCCGTCGTGGCACGACGCGCCGGATGCCGACGCCCTCATCCTCGAACTCGATCCGGGCCTGGCCTTCGGCACCGGCAGCCATCCGACCACGCGTCTGTGCATGGAGTGGCTCGAACAGAACGTTCAACCGGGTCAGTCGCTGCTCGACTACGGTTGCGGCTCCGGCATTCTGGCGATTCTCGCGCGCAAATGCGGTGCCGATCCGGTCATCGGTATCGATATCGATCCGCAAGCGGTTGAGTCGGCCCGCTACAACAGCGAACGCAATCACGCGCCGGTCGAATACGGGTTGCCCGACGACCTGCGCGACGGCCAGTTCAACATCGTGGTCGCCAACATTCTGTCGAATCCGCTCAAGCTGCTCGCCTCGATGCTGACGTCGCGCGTGGCACCGGGCGGACGGCTCGCGCTGTCCGGCGTGCTCGAACGGCAGGCCGATGAGGTGATCGCCGCCTACGCGCCTTATATGAAGATGTCGGTCTGGCGCGCTTACGATGGCTGGGTCTGCCTGCACGGGCAGGCCACCAGCTAAGCCAAAAGCCCAGCGCGGATGACGCGCCGAGTCCCACGACGAGTCCCATGACCCAGTCCTCGCGCGTTCTCGCTACCCGCTGCCCCCACTGCCATACGGTTTTTCGCGTCGTCGCAGATCAACTCAAGCTGCGCGACGGTCTGGTGCGCTGCGGCAACTGCCGTGAAGTCTTCGACGGACGCGTCTATCTGTGCGAGCCGCCAGGCGAAGCAGGCGACACGTTGGCCGCCGAGCCACCGGGCGCAACGAACACGACACCCGCGAACGACACCCTCTCGTCTCACGCCGTTACGACGAGCGATGTCGCTGCGTCCGACATCACAAGCGAACCGCAGACGTCCCCCGTGTCGATCGATGCCGCCGCACTTTCTGCAACGGCATCTGCCCCGGCATCCACGCAGGCGAACGACGTCACCGCTTCCGTCGCTTCGTTCGCTTCCACCGCCTCTTCTGCGGCTGTCGGTTCCGCAGAAAAGCCGTCGGTGCCCGAGATGCTCACGCCCACGGCCATCGCCGCACTGCTGGGCACCGCCGACGAAAGCCGTGCGCAAATGCAGCATGGTCCGGGACGCTATATCGACGACGACTCCACGGTGCTCACCGCGCCTACCGCATCGACGCCGCGCGTCGAGCCACCGGTTTCGTCTGGGCCCGCAGGACAATCGCCACGCCCGGGCGCCGGGCGCGTGGTCTGGCGAGTGCTAATCACGCTGGCGGTCCTGGGCCTGATCGCGCAGTGGGCATGGATCGAACGCGCCGCAGTGGTCGACCGTATTCCGGCGTTGCGCGGCGTGTTCGCGGCTGTCGGCCGTGCAGTGCACGTGACCATCGCGCCGCCGCGTCAGCCCGACATGATTCAGATTTCCAGCGTCACGCTCGTCACCGACGACGCCAGCGCGACCAACACCGCTGCCGACGCCACGGCCAGCGCGGTGTCGGCAGACAACGCGTCGACGGCACCCGGCGACGCCGTGCCGATGACGCTCACCGTGTTTATCCGCAATCAAGCGGACTACGCCGTCGCGTGGCCGTCACTCGAACTGACGCTGTCGGACATTGACGGCAAGCCCGTCGTGCGACGCGTTTTTGCCGCCAGCGACTACGTCACCGACGCCGCACTGCGCGAGGCCGGGCTGGCTTCACGCAACGAACGCACGATTCGGTTACGATTGTCGGCGCAGGCAGCGCTAGCCAGTAACTACCGGGTGCTCGCGTTCTATCCGTGATAGCGCTGTTGCATTCAATCTAGGAGATATTGATGTCCCAAGTCACGCTCGGGGGTAACCCCATCGAAGTCGACGGTCAGTTCCCGCAGAAGGGGCAGACCGCACCGGCACTCTCGCTGGTCAACGCCAAATTGCAAGACGTCACGCTCGAGGACTTCGCAGGCAAGCGCAAGGTGCTCAACATCGTGCCGAGCCTCGACACGCCGACCTGCGCCACGTCGACCCGCAAGTTCAATGAAGCCGCCGGCAAGCTCGAGAACACCG
Source organism: Pandoraea sp. (assembly GCA_031291335.1). Lineage (GTDB taxonomy): Bacteria > Pseudomonadota > Gammaproteobacteria > Burkholderiales > Burkholderiaceae > Pandoraea. Next base: position 27,729 of record JARLJF010000064.1, read on the forward strand.
TCGTGCTCGTGATCTCGGCCGACCTGCCGTTCGCAATGAGCCGCTTCTGCGCCACCGAAGGCCTGAACAACGTCGTCACGCTCTCGACCATGCGCGGTCGCGAGTTCCTCAAGAACTACGGCGTTGCCATTACCACCGGCCCGCTCGCCGGCGTGTCGGCCCGTGCCGTTGTGGTGCTCGACGCCGACAATCGCGTCGTCCACGCCGAACTCGTGCCCGAGATCAAGAACGAACCGAACTACGACGTCGCGCTCGCCGCCCTGTCGTAAATCATCGCAGTTCATCTGGCCCGCCCGGCTCCGCCGGTGCGCGCCGGATTGCAGTTCTCACCGTTCCCGCGCCGGCGCCGTAAATGCGTTGGCCAGTTTTTCCGGTGGCAGGAGTGGCGCGCTAAGCAACGCCATTGAGCGCCATCTCCTGCGCCTCTGGTTGCCCCCTATTAACTTTCGCAAGGACCTATCCCGTGACTACCGTGATCTGCGGCTCGCTCGCCTACGACAACATCATGACGTTCGAAGGCCGCTTCGGCGAGCACATCCTGCCCGATCAGGTTCACATCCTGAACGTCAGCTTCCTCGTGCCGACGATGCGCCGCAACTTCGGCGGCTGCGCCGGCAACATCGGCTACAGCCTGCACCTGCTGGGCGGATCGCCGGTGGTGATGGGCACGGTCGGTGACGATGGCGGCGCCTACATCGAACGCTTCAAGTCGCTTGGCATGACGACCGAATTCGTGCGCACCGTCGCCGACAGCATGACGGCGAACGCGATGATCACGACCGATCTGGACAACAACCAGATCACCGCCTTCCACCCGGGTGCGATGATGTTCTCGGCGCAGAATCGCGTCGCCGATGCCAAGGGCGCCACGCTCGGCATCGTTGCCCCCGACGCGCCCGACGCCATGCTCACGCACGCCGAAGGCTTCGCCGCAGCGGGTGTGCCGTTCGTGCTCGATCCGGGCCAGGGCTTGCCGCTGCTCTCGCCTGAGGCACTGCGTCACATGCTGGAACTCGCGACGTATCTTGCGGTCAACGACTACGAAGCCAAGCTCCTCTGCACGAAGACCGGCTGGTCGATGGAAGACCTGCAGTCGCGTGTCGAGGCACTTGTCGTCACGCGCGGAGAACACGGGGCCCTGATCTTCGCCGACGGCAAGCAACACGACATTCCTGCCGTGACTGCCAAGCGTATCGTCGACCCGACGGGGTGCGGCGATGCCTTCCGTGGCGGGTTGCTGTATGGCATCGAAAAGGGCCTCGACTGGCCGACGACCGGCCGCCTGGCCAGTCTGATGGGTTCGCTCAAGATTGCCGAGCAAGGCCCGCAGACTTACGCACCCACGCGCAGCGAAATCGAAGCGCAATATGTTGAAGCGTTCGGCCACCGCTTCGCATGAATTTAGGAAAGGCATAACGATGGCACGACTGACTACACCGCTCATTATTCTCACCGCTGCGGCTTCGCTTTCTCTGTCCGCCTGCACGGCGTTCGGCCCGAGCAACTCTGCGAGCGTCTACAGCAGCCGTCAGGCACAACGCGAACAGGTCGTGCGCATGGGCACGGTTGAATCGGTGCGTCCGGTCACGATCGACAGCAGCAACGGCGATCCGGGCATTCTCGGTATCGCGGGCGGTGGTGCACTCGGCGCCATTGGCGGCAGTGCCATCGGTGGTGGTCGCGGTTCGATCGCGACGGGCATCGTCGGGGGTCTGCTGGGCGCCGTTGCCGGTCAAGCCATCGAAAGCCGTATGAGCAAGAAGGCAGGCCTGGAAATCACGGTGCGACTCGACAACGGCGAACTGCGTGCGATCACGCAAGATGCCGACGAAGGATTCCAGCCGGGACAGCGTGTGCGTCTGCTTTCAAGCGGCGGCGTGACGCGCGTGACGCATTAAGTGTTCACGATGCACTGAAGCACGCTGTACTCGCTGAGGGCGATCCTGCATCGCGCTTGCGCGCGCATCACTCGGGCGACTCAGGTCGCCCGTTTTCATTTCCGCCATGAAAAAACCCGCTGCGACGATCACTCATCACAGCGGGTTTCGGATCGAGTAGGCCTACTCGATCAAAAGACACCTAAGTGCCTTGGTTCCTGCATCGGCACTCGAATTACGGACGGCTGCCGGTCGGGAACGGCCATGCCGCTGCCGGGTTCAGTGCCGTCTTCGGTGCAGCTGCCGGTGCCGCAGCCGGAGCAGCGGCAGGCTTCGAGGCAACCTTCTTCACTGCCTGCTTCTTGGCAGCAGCAGGCTTCTTCGCAGCAGCGGGCTTCTTCGCAGGCGCAGGCTTCTTAGCAGCCGGCTTCTTCGCAGCAGCCTTCTTCGCAGCCGGCTTCTTGGCAGCGACCTTCTTCACTGCTGCCTTCTTGGCGGCCGGCTTCTTGGCAGCAACTTTCTTCACTGCTGCTTTCTTGGCAACCGGCTTCTTCGCGGCAACCTTCTTCACCGCTGCCTTCTTGGCAACCGGCTTCTTGGCAGCAACCTTCTTCACCGCTGCCTTCTTGGCAACCGGCTTCTTGGCGGCAACCTTCTTCACTGCAACCTTCTTCGCTGCCGGCTTCTTGGCAGCAACCTTCTTCGCTGCCGGCTTCTTGGCAGCAGCTGCCTTCTTCGCTACCGGCTTCTTGGCAGCCACAGCCTTCTTGGCGACAGGCTTCTTAGCAGCCACAGCCTTCTTGGCGA
>JARLJF010000065.1 GCA_031291335.1 Pandoraea sp.
GGCTCGGGCAAAACCACACAGCTTCCCAAAATCTGTCTGGCGCTCGGACGCGGACTCGGTGCTGGCGGCACCGGTCTGATTGGCCACACTCAACCGCGCCGTATTGCCGCGTCGGCCACCGCGCGCCGTATTGCCGATGAACTGAATACCCCGCTCGGCGAGATCGTCGGCTTCAAAGTGCGGTTCAACGACACGTTGTCGAAGGGCGCGTCTGTCAAATTGATGACGGACGGCATTCTGCTTGCCGAGACGCAGACCGATCCGCTGTTGCGTGCGTACGACACCATCATCATCGACGAGGCGCACGAGCGCAGTCTGAACATCGATTTTCTGCTGGGCTACCTCAAGCAACTGCTGCCGCGTCGCCCGGACCTGAAGATCATCATCACCTCGGCCACCATCGACGCCGATCGCTTCGCCCGCCATTTCGGCACGGGTGAGGGCGACGACCTGCGCCCGGCACCCGTCATCGAGGTGAGTGGCCGTTTGTACCCGGTGGAAGTGCGCTACCGGCCGATTCAGGACGACGTGCGCATTGCCAACGCCGAAGGGCGAGAGGGCAGCCGCGCCAGCGCTCGTGACCGCGAACGCGATCTGATGGACGGCATCGTCGACGCCGTCGACGAACTTTGCCGTGAAGGCTCGGGCGACGTGCTCGTGTTCCTGCCCGGTGAGCGCGAAATCCGCGAAGCGGCCGAGGCGCTGCGCAAGCATCATCCGCCGCATACCGAAATTTTGCCGCTCTTCGCGCGGTTATCGGCGACCGATCAGGAGCGCGTGTTCAAGCCGTCCAATGCGCGCCGCATCGTGCTGGCAACGAACGTGGCGGAAACGTCGCTCACGGTGCCGGGCATCCGCTATGTGGTCGATGCGGGCACGGCGCGCGTCAAACGCTATTCGTACCGCAACAAAGTCGAGCAACTGCAGATCGAGTCGATCTCGCAGGCCGCCGCCAACCAGCGCGCAGGGCGCTGCGGTCGTGTCGCCGACGGCATATGTATTCGTCTGTATGACGAGACCGACTTTCAGTCGCGCGTGCGATTCACCGACCCCGAAATCCTGCGCTCGTCGCTTGCTGCCGTCATTCTGCGCATGCAGTCGCTGCGACTCGCGAAGGTCGAGGAATTCCCGTTCATCGAGCCCCCGCCCGGCCGTGCGATTGCCGACGGCTATCAACTGCTCAATGAACTGGGTGCCGTTGACGACACCAACCAGCTCACGCCGCTCGGGCGAGAGCTGGCGCGTCTGCCGCTCGATCCCCGCGTCGGGCGCATGATTCTGGCGGCACGCGATCAGCAGTCGCTGCGCGAAGTCCTCATCATTGCCAGCGCGCTGGCGGTGCAGGACCCCCGCGACCGGCCCATCGAGGCGCAAGACGCCGCCGACAACGCCCATCGCAAGTTCGCCGACGAGAAGTCCGAATTCCTCTCGTGGCTCAAGATCTGGCAGTGGTTCGAAGAGGCGATTGCGCACAAAAAGTCGAACCGTCTGCTGGCACAGGCGTGCCGCGACAACTTCCTGTCGCAGTTGCGTCTGCGCGAATGGCGTGATGTTCATAGCCAGTTGCTCACCGTGGTGCGCGAGCAGGGGTGGCGCATCAACGAGTCCGAGGCCACCTACGAGCAGTTGCATCTGGCGCTGCTCGCCGGTTTGCTGGGCAATATCGGCTGCAAGGCCGACGACGATCCGCATTTCCTCGGTGCCCACGGCATCAAGTTCCATATCTGGCCGGGCTCGGCGCTTGTGAAAAAGGCCGGGCGCTGGGTGATGGCCGGCGAACTCGTCGAGACGAGCCGCCTCTACGCGCGGTGCATCGCCCGCATCGAGCCGGAATGGATCGAGCGAGTGGGCAAGCATCTCGTGAAGACGTCGCTCTCCGACGCGCATTGGGAGAAGAAGGCCGCACAAGTGACCGCGTACGAACGCGGCACGCTCTACGGCCTGACGATCTACTCGCGCCGCCGGATGAACTTCGGCCCGCGCGACCCGCGCCGTGCGCGTGAAATCTTCTTGCGCAGCGCGCTCGTGGAAGGGGAATGGGAAACCAGGCTGCCGTTCTTCGCGCATAACCGCAAGCTGATTGCCGATATCGAGCAGCTCGAACACAAGTCGCGCCGTCAGGACGTGCTCGTCGACGACGAACTGATCTACGCGTTCTACGACGCCAATGTGCCCGAAGACCTCTACGACGGTACGAGCTTCGAGCATTGGTATCGCGAGACGGCCAAGGGCACGCCGAAACTGCTCTATCTCGTGCGCGACGATCTGATGCGTCACGAGGCGGCCGGCGTCACGACGGATCTGTTCCCGAAGAAGACAGCCATCGCGGGCATCGAAATGGCGCTCACGTACCACTTCGAGCCGGGTTCGCCGCGTGATGGCGTGACGCTCGCCGTGCCGCTCTACGCCCTCAATCAGGTCGATGCGCGACGCTGCGAGTGGCTGGTGCCGGGCATGCTCAAGGAGAAGGCGCATCTGCTGATGAAGTCGCTGCCGCAGAAGCTGCGGCGTCACTTTGTGCCGTTGCCGGAGTACGCGGCGGGCTTTCTCGAGCGCGCGGCGTTCGGCCAAGGCGCCTTGCTCGATGCCCTGATGGCCGACGCGCGAGAACTGACCGGCGTCATGCTCAAGCCCGGCGACTTCAAGCTCGAAATGCTTCCGGCGCACTTGTCGATGAATTTCAAGGTGATCGACGAGCACGGGCGGCAACTCGGCATGGGCCGAAATCTCGCGCAACTGCGTGCCGAACTCGGCCAGCAGGCGCAGCGAACGTTCCAGCAACTCGCGGCGAAGAGCGGCGCGACGCCGACCGGTGGCACCGCCACGGATGCCGACGCGCGCGGTGCCTCGGGTGCATCGGGTGCGGCCGCGGTGTTGTCGGCGGCAGGTCGCGTTGATGGCAAGGGCGGGGGCAAGGGCGGAGGCAAGGCAGCAACGCAAGCCGCACAGACGCCTTCCGCCGCCGCCGTCGAGCCCGGTCGCTACGACAACCTCACGACATGGAGCTTCGGCGAACTGCCGGAGATGCTCGAAATCCGTCGGGGCGGTCAGACGCTATTCGGCTACCCGGCGCTGGTGGACCGAGGCGATCACTGCGATCTCGAGGTGTTCGACGATCCGGACGAGGCGCAACGCCAACATCGTGCCGGTCTGCGACGGCTTTTCGCGATCCAGTTGCGCGAGCAGGTGAAGTATCTTGAGAAGAACATCCCCGGCCTGCAGCAGATGGCGATGCAATACATGAATCTGGGCACGCAGGAAGAACTGCGCGACCAGATCGTCGACCTGGCGCTCGAGCGCGCATGCCTCCAGTTGCCGTGGCCGAGCGACAACGCGTCGTTCGTCGCGCGCAAGGACGAGGGGCGAGGGCGTCTCACGCTGCTCGCGCAGGAGATCGCGCGGCTGGCCGGACAGATTCTCACCGAGTACGCCGCGTTGCAGAAGAAGCTGGCGCAAGCCAAGCCGTTTGCGCAGGCCTATGCGGATCTGACGGCGCAATTGCAGCGGCTGGTCGGCAAGCGTTTCCTGATCGACACACCGTACGCGCAACTGGCACATTTCCCGCGCTACCTGAAGGCGATGGCCGGGCGCGTCGACAAACTCAAGGCCGACCCGACGCGTGACGCGCGTGCCATGAGCGAACTCGGGCCACTGTTGCAGAACTGGCAGCGAGCGACGTCGCAACGCCGCGATCAGGGCGACGCACGGCTTGAAGAGTTCCGCTGGCTGCTCGAGGAGTTGCGCGTTTCGCTGTTCGCTCAGGAACTGCGTACGCCCATGCCGGTGTCGGTCAAGCGTCTGCATAAGGTCTGGGAAGCGTTGCAGCGCTAACGCGGGTGGAACAGGCGTCTCGCTCAGCGATCGAGGCGAGCGCAGCATCTGTCGGAAAATGGCGTCCGGAGTCGCTTCCGGACGCCATTTTTTGCATGCAATTCCTGCGCCGGTTTGCGCTACATCAGGAAGTGGCCGAATCGTGTTTCGCCAGATCAAAAAAGGTGCGTCGCAGGCGCGCTGGCGGGGCGTTCCCGGCCTACAATAGCGAGACTTTTTCGAGGCGTCGCCCTCGCACGGTTCACTAGCGTCTCAGCCACCGTTTTTGCCACTTTTTCTGCCCATTTTTCTCCCGAGAGACTCTGTAATGCGCAAACTTCTGATCGCTGCCAGTCTGGCTGCCTCCTTAGGTCTGGCTGCGCTCGCCGGGCCGGCCAGAGCTGCCGCGCCGGTGCCTGACAATGTCGTGGTCGTGCTCAACTCGGCCGACGCCAGTGTCAGCCTGATCGACAAGGCGACGCAGAAGGTCATCCAGACATTCCCGGTCGGCAAGGAGCCGCACCACTTGATGGCCACGCCCGAC
>JARLJF010000066.1 GCA_031291335.1 Pandoraea sp.
AACAACGTCGGCACCGGCATGGCGATGGCCACGATCGCAAACCAGGGCACCATCTCGCGCGTGACGATGCCGGTGGCCAGATACGTGCCCATCGTCACCGTGAGCATCGACAGATTGAAGTTCTGGATGACCGCCCGCTGCGCGTCCTTCTCAAAGCCTCGCAAGGTGCACCACAGTGTCGGCACCGATCCGCTGAATCCGCCAATGCCGCCGAGGACACCGCCCGCCATGCCGACCACGGCGTCGGCCACACGGCCACCGAACGGGAGTCGAGGCAAACGCTTCGCGAGTAGCATCGTGGGGCACCACACAACCAGCAGCGTGCCCAGCACAGTCTTGAACCAGTCCATGTCCAGACGCGGCAAAAATGCCACCCCGAGCGGTATGCCCACCAATCCGCCCAGAACGAACGGCAGCAGCAGCTTGAAATCGATGCCGCGCCGCATCGTCACGGCCGCGAGAATCTGACCGAGCAAGGCACCAAAGACGGCGAGCGTTGCGGCTAGACGCGGGTCCAGCACCCAGGCCCAGAAGGACATCGCCGCCAGTCCGAATGCGAAGCCCGACAAGCCTTGGACAAAGCCCGCGACGATCGTGCCCAAAGTCACGATCAGATACACCGAATTCATTGTCATCCCCTCGTTCTTCTTTCTCCTGAGGGGCATTCTGAGCGCATCGGCACAAGGCATTCATCGCACTTGCCTATGCCTTGATACCGATTCGCTTATGGGCATCAGGTCCGTCGCGCCAGTACCTCGTCGCGCGGACCGGCGTCGACGACGCGCCCGCCCTCCATCACGACGATCGTGTCGAACCGCTCGAGCAAACTCGGCCGATGCACCGACGCGACGATGCACGCCGTTGGGAATGCCGCATACATCCGATCGAACACCCGGGCCTCGGCCAATGGGTCCAGTGCGCTGGTCGGCTCATCGAGCAGCAACAGCGAGCTGCCCTGCGACGCCAACGCCCCACGCGCCAGCGCCAATCGTTGACGCTGACCACCGGAGAGATTGCCACCGCGTTCGTTGAGCGCGCTGGCGAGTCCGTCGGGAAGATGCGCCAGCACGTCGTCGAACACGCCCGCGTGAACGGCCGCATGCAGCGACTGCGCGTCGGCCGGCTCGCCAAATGTCAGATTTTCCTCGACGCTGGCCTCGAACACTTCCGCCTCTTGCGGAATCAGCGTCGCCAGCGTGCGCAAATCGGCCCAATCTGCGGGAACACCGTCGCGTAGCAGCGCACCGTGCTGCGGCAGGTAGAGGCCCGCCAGCGTGCGCAGCAACGTGCTCTTGCCGCCACCACTCGGGCCGACGAGCGCCACGCGCGCGCCGCGTTTGAGTACAAGATCTACGTCATGGAGCCCACCGCGCGCGTCGTCGGCGTAGTGCCACGTCACACCGCGCAGTGCCAGCGTCTGCCACGGAGCATCGGGGACGATGGCGGGTACCACGGCGTCGGGGTCGCTCGGCGCGTCCCAGATCGGGGCAGCACTGCCGTAGTCGGTGTGCATGCGCGCGAAGCTCTGGAAATTTGAGGCCATCGCGCCGACCACTGTCGCTGCCTGCTGCGCGTATTGATAGATCATGAACACCGTGCCCAGCAACACGGCCTGCCCCGGTTCGCGCGACTGCAACACGTAGACGACCACCAGAATCCACGTCAACCCCATGCCGAGAATGTCGACGGCAAACCACTTGCCTTCGTTCACGGTTACCGTGCGGCGCAGCGGCACCATCACGGCGTCCATGCGACGGCCCAGCACTTTGCGCGAAGCGGCCTGCAACCGCAGGCCAATGACCGTACCCGCGTTGCCAACGAAGTCGAGCAGCGCGGCGGCATAGCGTCGCTCTGCGTCGTTCTCGGCGCGGGCGAGCTGCATCAGCACGCGATCGAAGCGAAGAATGATGAGGGCGATAACGACATAACCGGTGATGGCAATCGCGCCGCTCGTTCGCGACAGCAATGCCAGTGCCACCAGCGGTCCGACAAAACTGAACGCGCTTTGCAGATAGCCGAACTGATTCTGTGCAAAGTCGGACAACGCGCGGCTGGACTGCACCACGCGATGCTGCAACTCACCGGAATGCCGGCCGTCGCGCCATACCAGCGGGGCTGCGGCAATGCGCGCATACAACTGATCGGCCAGCCGGACGCGCACGCGCACGCCAACGTTTCGCTCCAGTATCCGGCCCGGCCCGTGGAGTAGCCAGGACAACAAATAGATGCCGACAAGGTAGACGATCCAGCGGCCTGCCGTCGCCATATCGCCTTGCTGAAGGCCGTTGATCGCCTGCGCCGCCAGCCAGGGCATGGTCAGGCGCAGTAGCTGTGCGGCCGACAACAAGCCAGCGGCACCGAGCAATTGCGTGCGCACCCCATCGGCGTGACGCCAAAGTGCGCGGTAAAGATCGCGCGCTGCACTGCCCAGCCCGATGGCGGGTTCGCGCGAAGAGGAGTCAGGCGACGTCATACAGGGCTTCGCTCCTTTGCCGTTCGGCACAGTGCCCGCACCGCAAGACGCCGATGAGACGAATGACGGTGTGGGCAATGATCAGGCGCCGGGATTGGCGTCGAGAGCGGTCAATATAGGGGAAAAACGATCAGGCGTCCTGTTTATGGGCGAGTCGGCGCATGTCGCCCCCCGGCGCCGCTGCCCGCCGCCTCAGTTGGCATCGGCGTCGCCGGCATGGCGCTCGGTTCGGGCAGTCGATCTCTTGCCGAGGGAGCTACGTAATAGAAACGCAACGCGGCGTCGGGATAGTGATAGGGAACCATCGCGAGATTGACGGCGCACGAATCGCAGAACGGCAGACGCGAGCATAGGACGATTGAGCGGATCACGCCTGTGCCCAGCGGGTGATCCGCGTAGATCTGCGCGAGAATCAACCGCTCGGTATCGAGCGTGCGAGACTGTGGTCCGCGTGTCGCCGCATTGTACGTCGGCAAGTCGGCATCAGCCATGGCAAAACGCAATGCGGGTGGCTCCGTGAAGGTACGCCCGCCTCCATCAGGCGCTGCCTTTCGGCGTTGGGCGATGACGTTCTGCTTGCGCCGCGCATATTCCTTGCCTGCGTCTACGATCCGGACTGTCGTCCTGTTCGTCTTCAAAGTCTTGGACTGAAGGCCCGACCGGCAGTAGTAGATCGTTCTGGTGCCGTCGACAAGCGTCACTTCTGCGACAGCAATGTTCGCGCCGCCCGACACCGCGCGCATAAGTTCGCCCACCTCGCGCGCTGCCCGAGCCTGGCCAGTCACGTGTCCTTGCAGGTTTTGCAAATCGGGGAACAGCGTCTCGAATATCGACAGCACGTCGCGCGTCGTCTGCACATCGCCGACGAACGGCAACTGAGACCAGACCGCCAGCGGGGCCGGACGTGACACGAAGTCTCTCGAAATCGCGTTGATGAACGCTTCCGCCTGCGCGGGATAGTGTTGCCAATGACGCCAGAGATGATTGAACATCGGCATCAATGCCGCATCGACCTCCGGCGGGGACGAAAACCCGCTCGCGCCTTCTGCCACCGGTTGCGCTCTGAACTCGGACACGCGATGTTCAATGGCTCGCGTCAGCGCGCGAATTGCCTGCCTGGCCTCGACCACGGACAGCGAAATGTCATCGAGACCTCGCCACACGTCCGTCGGCGTCGGGGCATGCTCCCAGACCTTGAGGTACAACTGCAACAACGTGCGTGCCTCTCCGTACGAGATCGTCGGCAGCACGATCGCGTTCTCGGCCGCTGCGCGGTGATTCTGCGCAGTCCGATACTCGCGGATATCGTGGTGGTCTGCCCGGCGATAGCGCAGATGCACCTGATGCGGTGAGCGCCCCGTGTCGCCGACTGGCAGCGTGAACCGGTAGTAGACATCGTGGGAAAGCTGCACGACCCCGCGCAGCGTGTTGCCTCCGTCCCGATAGGTGCCGAACGGTGCCGCAATGCGCATGTCGCCGAGCGTCAGGCGCACGCGCCGGCCGCCGACTGGCCCGTCCGTCGTGGGCTGCTCATAGAAGGTCAGTTCGCCGTTCAACTCAGGGGGATAGACCGATGGCTCGACGACAGGCGAGTCTGCCGATACGCGCGGCACCCCCTCATCATCAAAATGTCCGAGACGTCCGAAAGCGAAGAACGCGGTGCGGCCGTCAGTTGTATGGAAAGGATGCGAATACACAATGACGCGCAGACGGACGATCGGCGATGCTTCCATCGCCTGATGCTGCGTCACCGTAGCCCCCTGCTCGGTCACCGCGACTTCGCCTTCCCGATCACCATGACACTCCAGACACACGCCGTCGACGTCGGTCCCGACACCCCGTGAGATTCGACACAGAGATTCCGCTCCCAACTCGGCACGCATGTCCTTGAGCAGCCGAAGATCGGAGGCATGTTTGCGCGTATGCGCCACAGACGCGCCATATAGCTCGCCGTTGATTTCAAATACCTTCACGCCGTTCTGCGCCCGATCAGGCAGGTATTCGACGTAGACATCCGGCGGCAGCGACCACGCTACACCGCGTCCTAAAGGCCCCGAGAAGGGTTCGTGCCGGATGACCCGCGGCAACGTGGGCGGGGGCGCCTGCAGTACCACCTCATCGGAAGCCTCATGAGGCGGCTGAACCGCAGCGTCGGGCCAAAGGTGCTGCAATAGCGCGATGGCATCGTGATGGAGCTTGTCGGCATTCACCACCGCAGCAAGGCACTCCAGCCCGGACATCGATAAGCGCGACGCCAATGCCCTCGGGCTGCCGACGTCGGCGAGCGCGTCACGCCGGGGCCGCAGCCCGGAAGACACGTCCGGCCCGTCCGGCGCCTCACGGCGATCCCTAGGGGAGCGCGACGTCAGGGTGTCGAGCAATAGCTCGGCAACTTCCTCCATATCCGGCGAGTCGATTACCGACGATTCGGGAGACGGCCAACCGGGGGAGATCGTCGCCCCCGCGGTTTTCAGCGTGAAGCGGATTTCGTCGTTCTCACCAATGCGCGATTCGATCGATGGCCAGCGTTCGCCCCAGAACACCGGACCGTAGGTCTGGGCAAAGCACCGCTGCCCGAACCGGTTGCGCGGGCCGCACGACACGACCGGCGTGATGAGCGCCGGGGCCTCGAAGGCGAGCGAGAGCGCGAATTCGCGCCATATCCCCTCGTCATTCCGAAGATGAAGCGAAATGGCATGCGAAGCCTCGTAAGCCACACGTGTCTCTCGAGAACCCGGTGCTCCCTCGCGCTCGACGATCAGCGTTTTGCGGCTGGGAATCAGCACTTCGGCGTTGGCAAATGCCGCCCGCGTCGGCGCGTCGGCGGCGGCGACCGACTCTCGGATCAATGTGACGACGGCGCGCTGGATATCGCCGCGATACGCTGTCAGGCCAGCACGCAAGGCTTCTGTACTGCCCGCCGGGACAGACGAGGCGCCGACCGATCGGGTCCGCGGTGCTGGCAGGCACTGCGCCATCACGCCGTCGCCATCGGGACGCGTTGGCCACACACGCAGCAACCCGTGGATGCCAGCCAGCGCTTCCGAATGCGACAACGTTGACGACGCCACGGTGGCCGGCACTTGCGCAAGCGCATTTCTGCGACTGATCGAACGCAAGCCGGTGACGGGCGCCCCGGGGATGATCGCGGCACTTGCCACGCCGGCGGCGCAAGCCACGGCCAGCAGTCCCAACGCGAAGCCAGCGCGGGTGCCGTCGCGCCGGCTAGCGGCGCCCGAACGGTGAAGAGTCTCGGCGCCCTGCGCCTGGCCCGGGGCTGATCGATGGCCGTTTCGGGAGTGAACCGTATGGCGCGGCTCCCGTCGAGGCATCGGCGCACCAGCGCGCCAGTCGTCAATGAAGGCGGCATGCATTCGGCGCGGCCTCACGTCGTGCGTATGAACCGCCGGTCGATGAGCGTGGTGTGGCATTGCATGGTGCAATCGTGTCATTCAGCATGTCTCCGATGAGCATTGCTGCGACGTGCCTTTGCGCCATCGCAAGGCG
>JARLJF010000067.1 GCA_031291335.1 Pandoraea sp.
AACCAGGCGGAGGTGGACAGCGATTCGCCCAGCACGGCCATGCTGATGCCGACACCGATCGGCACTCGCAGATAGGCTTGCGCGGTCGTCCCTACCGATCCCAGCGTCTTGACGAGCCGGAAGTAGATGACGAATGCGAACGCGGTGGAGAAGACCGACAACGCAACCAGCGCCGCAAGGGAAGGCACCGACGGGTGAAGCGTCCACGGGCGATCGACAACAAGACTGGCCGGCACGAGCCATGCCGCGCCGACCACAAGCGAGCCAGCCGCCGGCACGACGGGCGGCAGGCCCTTGAACGACCGGCCATAAATCGCGGCGCCCGAATAGCAGACGGTTGCCACGACGATCGCCAATTGCGGTGTGAACTGCTGCCCTAGCGTTTCGAATGCGCTGACACCCACGACCAGACAAATGCCGATCAGCCCGGCTGCGACGCCGAAGCACTTTCTGGGCGTCAATCGCTCATGACGCGTAATCAACCATGTCCCGAGAAACGCAAAGACGGGCGATGCGGCGTTGAGAATGGTCGCCAGCCCCGCTTCCACCGATTGCTCGGCCCACGCGATGAGTGTGAACGGAACGACGCTGTTCAGCAGTGCCTGAACGAAGAAGCGTCGCCAGATGGCAGCGTCGCGTGGCATCGACATTCGCTGGATTCGCATCCAGAGCAGCAGACCCGATCCGGCGATCAACGTCCTTGCCGCGATCAGCGTGAGCGGTGGAATTGTTGCGACGCCGATTCTGATGAACGTATAAGACGCTCCCCAAAGTGTGGAGAGCACGACAAGAAGCAGCAGATCCGAAAGATGGCTCCTGCCGCTCGGACTGAGGGTGGGGGATGAGATCAATTCGCTCACGCCTGACGGGTTGCGATCCACGGGGATCGGGACGGAAGACAGGAGCGAATTATGTGAGCGCGCCCAGGCGGATGCTTCAGCGTGTCACGAAATATGGATGGTTGGCGTGACGATACACAATCACGCGGATCGGCCTCACCCGTTGACCGGCACCCAGATCTCCAACGTCCCTGTGCCGACAACGGGATCGAAATCGGCGCTGTATCGCTCGAAGTCGGGGGCGTCGGCGGCTTGCAAGCCTGAAGATGGGAACCAGTGATGCCAGATCGTGTAGACGGTCTGGTGCAACGTCGAGATGTGTCCGCGATGTTCGAACACCGCGTAGCGCACACCGGGGATTTCCACGCATCGGAATCTGTCCGGCAGACGATCTTTGCGACGCACCTCTACCCCCGCGATGTATTCGAATCCGCCGTCCCCGTCGGGGTTGCAGCACACGCCGTATGTCAGATCGCCGACCTGATCGGGAAGATGGCCGATGTAGGGATTGAACGCCTGCCACAGCGCGGGAATGCCTTCGTTGGTGGCAAACGTGAACCGATCACTCATCCCGGCAATGAGCCGCGGCGAAAGCGTCTCGAAGCGAGGCGGCACGAGTTCGACAAACTGGACTTCTTTCATACGCAATGGCTCCACAAGCGTCAGACCCTCAAGACTGCGGCGTGCGCGCAGTTGCTCCGGCGTGAGGCCGAAGGCGTCCGTGAACGCGCGCGTGAACGCCTCGTGAGACCCATACCCCGCGTCGAGCGCGACGCCGAGAATCTCGGGCGCCCCTGCCACCAACGCGTGCGCCGCGCGCGTCAATCGTCTTGCCCGCACATATCGCATCACGGGCCAACCGGTGGTGACGGCGAAAAGGCGAGAGAGCGAGAAACGTGTCATCTCGCTGGCATCGGCGACGTGATCGAGCGTCAATTCGTCGCCCAACCGGACTTCGATAAACCAAAGGGCTTTTGCAACGGGGTTCATGGCAATTCCGGCAAACGTGTCGACGTGACTATAGGCCATCGTGCCAACACCCATTTGATCGTTCTTGCGCGAACGCCGATTCGTTCCATCCGCCCCGTCCCGATGCAGCCCGTCGCGCTGACGCCGGGACGGGAGTGCCATCAGTCGACGGCTGTCATCAATCGCCAGAACGTCGTCCGGCTGATGCCGAGCGCACGGCTCGCTGCGGCACGATTGCCGCCGGCGGATTGCAATGCAGCGATCGCAGCGGTACGCGTCACGGGCGCTGCGGTTGTGGTCTCGGCGGCGTTGCTTTGCAAAGGATGCGATTGACGGGGCGACAGCCGCTGCAACTCCGGAAACACCTCATAGAGTGTCTGCGCATGACGAGCGACGTCGTTATCGAGATAGATTGCCGCGCGCGCCAGCAGATTCTCCAGCTCGCGCACATTGCCTGGCCAGTCGTAATGATCGAACAGCGGAGCGAGTGCTTTGAGAATCGGCTTCGACGCGCGGGCATCCAACCCGTACTGTGCGGCGTTTCTCGATAGCAGCGTTTGTGCGAGCAGACGGATATCCTCGCGGCGCTCGCGCAATGCGGGCAGCGTCACCTGCAAGAGGTTCAAGCGGAAATACAGATCGGCACGGAACCGTCCTTCCGCGACCAGCGCGTTGAGGTCACGATGCGTCGCGGCAATCACGCGCACATCGATCGGCACCGGACGTCCCGACCCCAGCCGCATCACCTCGCGTTCCTGCAACACACGCAGCAGCCGGCTTTGCAAGGCGGCGGGCATCTCACCGATCTCGTCGAGGAAGATGGTGCCCGTGTGTGCAATCTCGAACAGCCCTGCCTTGCCGCCACGCCGCGCACCCGTGAAGGCGCCCTCGTCGTGACCGAACAACTCGCTCTCGATGAGGCCCTCGGGCAGCGCCGCACAGTTGAATGCGACGAACGGATTGCCACGTCGCGCACTCGCGTTGTGAATGCCCTGCGCGACCAGTTCCTTGCCGGTGCCGCTTTCGCCCGTCAGTAGTACGGTGGCATCGTGAGACGCGCCGGTACGTGCCAGCCGTCTGACCTTCTCGATCTGCGGCGAGTCGCCGACCAACTCGGCAAGCTCGTGCTTCGCGACAAGGTGTTTGGGCCGCTGCGTCGTGCGCAAGGAACGGTCGATGCGCTGTGCCATCTGCGCGTCCTGCACCGTGACCACCCCACCCGAGCGCAAGCCGTGTTCGTTGATCGGCACACAACTCACGATGAGCGCGCGACCGTCGATATGCGCCAGACGTTCTTCGATGGCGACGCCGCTCTCCGACAACTCGCGCAGCATCGGCCCGAGCTTGCGCGTCAGCTCGAACTGCCGGGCACCGTGCGTTGCGATTCGCTCGGCGTCGACGTCAAGCAGCGAAAACATCGCGGGATTCACCGCTTCGAGTTGCCCGTTTTCGTCAAAGGCCGCGACCCCGTCGCGCATGTGCGCCACGATGGTGTTCAAACGCATGCGCTTCGCTTCCTTCTCGCGGCTCACTCGCGCCAGCTCGACGGATCGCTCAAAGGCCTCTTCCACCGCGCCGAGCGAATAGAGGAAGACGTGTTCGAGTCCAGCCTCCTGCGCCAGATCGCACGCCATACCGGGGCCGATGATGACCTTGCACCCCTGCGCGGCCAGCGTGTCGACGGCGGCCTGCACTTCATCGGCGGAGCGATACGCGCGTTGCCGAAGCGCAATCTTCAGCAACTGGCCGAGATCGTCCAGCTCGCGCGACACGGTCTCGTGCAGCACCAAACCGAGCGGCTGATCCGGCCATGTGGTCGTCGCGCGCGTGATCGCGCTGAGCACATCGAAGCCATTGACCTTGACCGTCACGACCGGCACGGAGAGGTTCTCGCGCAGATACGCGCCGTTCGACCCGGCCGCCAGCACGACGTCGACCGCGCCGGACTCCACATACGACTGCAATGCCGTGACGGCCGCGCCGTAGCCCTCGCGCACGGAATAGAAGCGTGCCTGGTCGGTGTAGCGCGGCGCAACGGTCTCGCACAGGGTCTGCAACCGGCTGATGCTGACGAGGGCGATGCCCGGACGACGGGCGCGGGGATCTGACGGGGCGGACGCCGCTGAACGCGGCGGCACGGCGCCGGAAAGGCTGGGGGGCATGACGATGTCTCCGTACGGCTCTGATGAAACGCTTCACCCACCGTTTCACGGGTGTTTCAAAAGCGTTTCATGAAACGTTTCAAATTCTGTTTGGCGATTCTCCCACATCCGCAGAGAACGGGCTGCCCAGCGTAAGCCCATGATTCGACGTCGATTTGCCCGGCGTTCTCAACTGGCGTGGCGACTGGCACGCAGATTGCGAACAGTAAAACCATTTACCGATACGGAGACACCTCATGACCACTGCGACCGCGCAACGCCGCGCCGAATTCCGCCGCAAAGTCGAGGCCCGCCAGGGGTTGCTCGTGCCCGGCGCCTTCAACGCGCTCTCGGCCCGCGTCATCGAAGACGCAGGTTTCGAAGCGCTGTACCTCACCGGCGCGGGCGTCACCAATATGTCGCTCGGCCTGCCCGACTTGGCTTTCGTGGGTCTCGCCGAGATGGCCGAGCACACCGCTCGCGTGCGCGACGCCGTGTCGCTGCCGATCATCGTCGACGCCGACACGGGCTTCGGCAACGCGCTGAACGTGCGTCATACCGTACGCGTGCTCGAGCGCAGCGGCGCCGACGCTATCCAGTTCGAAGATCAGGTCTTGCCCAAGAAGTGCGGCCACTTCAATGGCAAGGCTGTGATCGGCGTCGACGAGATGGCCGGCAAGATCCGCGCTGCTGTCGATGCGCGTGAAGACGCCAACCTGCAAATCATCGCCCGCACCGACGCGGCTGCCGTCGAAGGCATTGAAGCGGCCATCGAACGCGGTCGCCGCTTCATTGAAGCCGGTGCGGACATCCTGTTCATCGAAGCGACGGAAACGCTGACCGATATCGAGCGCCTGCCGGGGCTGTTCGATCGTCCGCAACTGATCAACATCGTTATTGGCGGGAAGACGCCGACGCAATCGCAGCCGCGCCTGGCCGAACTGGGCTACGGCATCGTGCTGTATGCCAACGCCGCGCTGCAAAGCGCCGTGCTCGGCATGCAGAAGGCGCTGGGCACGCTGCGCGATAGCGGACGTCTGGACGAAGATCCGTCGCTCGTGGTGCCTTTCGCGGAGCGCCAGCGCCTGGTGAACAAGCCGTTCTACGACGCGCTCGACAAAAAGTACGCTGCCGACTGAGCGAACCGCTTCGCGCTCAGTACCGAATACGCATGACAGTGACGCCGGCCGTTCGCGGCGTCGCTCGCATTTCCAGCAGCACGGCATCACTGCACGACTGCAGCAAACAATAAGTAACGGAGACAGATTTTGACGCCCCCCTCGGATTCCCTTGCCGCCCGCCCTTCCCATCCCACACATGTTTCTCACGCCGCCTCGGGCGCGCGTGCGCCGGTCAAGATCGGCTCCATCGTCGGTGGCCTCGCGGGCAACCTGATCGAGTGGTACGACTTTCTCGCGTACAGCATCTTCTCGATCTATTTTGCGAAAGCGTTTTTTCCCGGCGATAACCCGACCGTCCAGCTCATGAACACGGCGGCGATTGCCGCGGTCGGCTATGTGGCGCGACCGTTGGGCAGTTGGCTCATTGGTCTGTACGCCGACCGTCGCGGTCGCAAGGCGGCCCTCACAGGATCGGTGCTTGCGATGAGCGTCGGTTCGATGATGATCGCGCTGACGCCCGGCTACGCCACCATTGGCATCTTCGCGCCGATGGTGCTGATTGCTGCGCGTTTGCTGCAAGGTCTGTCGATGGGCGGTGAGTACGGCACCAGCGCCACCTATCTGAGCGAAGTCGCACCGGAGCATCGCAAAGGCTTCTACCTCGGCTTCCTGCAAGTGAGCGTGGTCGCAGGACAACTCGTCGCGCTCGGCCTGATGCTGTTGATGCAACGCGTACTGCTCACCGCAGAGCAGATCGAGCATTGGGGATGGCGCATTCCGTTCGTGCTGGGCGGCGTGCTGGCCCTGTTTGCGCTGTATATGCGCCGCAACGTGACGGAGAGTGAGGCGTTCGTCGATAGCGCGAAGAAGCGCGAAACATCGATTGCCCGCGAAGTGCTCAGCCACTGGCCGCAGATTCTGCTGGCCATCGGCATCACCATTGGCGGCACGGTGGCGTTCTACACGTTCACCGTCTACATGCAGAAATTCCTGGTGAACTCGGTCGGGTTGTCGAAAGAGTCGGCAACGTTCGTCTCCACGCTGGCACTGCTGCTGTACATGCCGCTGCAACCGCTGTTCGGGCTGCTCTCGGACGTGATCGGACGACGCAAGGTACTGATGATCTTCGGCGTCAGCACGACGCTGTTCTCCGTGCCGCTCTTCACGGTGCTCAGCCACACGAAAGATCCGGTGGTGGCGTTCGCGCTGTCGTTTGCCGGACTCGTGATGCTCTCGGGCTTCACGTCGGTACACATGCTGGCGAAGACGGAACTGTTCCCGCCGCGCATCCGTGCGTTGGCGGTCGGCTTCCCGTATGCGCTCACGACGGCGATCCTCGGCGGCACGACGGAGTTCGTCGCATTGCGTTTCAAAGCAAGCGGTCACGAATCGTACTTCTATTGGTACGTCACGATCTGCGCGGCCATCTCGCTCGTCGTCTATCTGAAGATGCCAGAGACGCGCGGCCGACGCTTCGACTGATGCACCGCAAGCCGCGCTGACTTTGCGGGGACGAGACGATACGATCAAGTCCTGATTCGAATGCCATCCCGGTCCGCCGGGAGGGCGTTTCTTTTTGGTTTCCGGACATCGTGATCCGGATGTCATTCACCAGAAAGGAACGAATCGAAATGACGAATCTCTCTTGTGCCATGCTGGGCTTCACGCCATTCGGCAAGGGTCCTGAACCCGTTCTCGTCGTCGCTCGCTTTAAGCGCTATCGTCTACATCTCGTCGACGGCGGTGATGACCGTGGGTTGGCCGCCGTCCTGCTCCAGCGAGAATCGGTTGCGGGTATCGACGTAGAAGCTCGCACCGAAACGCCCCACGGGAAAGTAGTTCTGCAACCGGACACGCCATTGCTCGGTATCGATCAGTTCGTCGCGAGCGTGCATGCGCTCAACGCGTCCGATGAAGATGTGACGGCTCGGCGTTTCCAGCGTTTCCCACAACGTGCATTCAAACGCGACCGGCGCTTCCGCAATGCGGGGTGGTGCGACGAGACTGCTTGCCACCGGCGTGAGTCCTGCGTGCGTCAACTCGCTCTCGCTGGGAGGCAACCGGTCGCCACACACATGCATGCGCGCCGTCATCGCTTCGTCAGTCAGATGCACGACGTATTCGCGGCTGCGCAGAATATTGGCGGCAGTGTCCTTGAGCGAGTCGTCGTCGCGCCGGTTGATGGATAGCATCACGATGGGCGGTTCTTCGCCGAGCATGTTGAACATCGAGAACGGTGCGGCGTTGACGGTGCCCCCTTCGTTGATCGAGGTGACCAGCGCAATCGGACGCGGCACGATCAGACTCGCCATCAGTTTGTAGCGTTGGTACGCCGTGATTTCACGGAAATCGATTTCCATGCGTTGTCCTCAGCTTTTCCGGCGGCGTTCGCGTTTGACGGGAGCGTCCGGTGGTGCAGCGTGTTCCGGCAATGCCACCTCCGGCAGGCCGAGCAGCGACGCCAGACTCTTCTCGCCGCGCATGCGGGTCGTCTCGATGCGCCGCTCGAGTTCTTCGAGATGCGATTGCATGCGAGCAATGGCGCCCGCGGCGTCGCGCCGGGCGATGCAATCGACGATTGCCGAATGTTCGTCGTGTTCGCACGGCGCATAGCCCGGCGGCTCGTACAACCCGACGATGAGCGAGCAACGCGAGATCAACTCGGTGAGATAGCGCAGCAGCACCGCGTTGCCTGCCAGCGCGGCGACGCGCAAATGAAAGTCGCTCGCGAGGCGCGCCCACGACGGCTGATCGAAACGATGCATGGCGGCGTGCTCGGCGTCGAGTTGACGGCGCAGCATCGCGAGATCGTCGTCGTTCACGTTGGCGACCGCCAGTTCGACGAGCGCGCGCTCCAACGCGCGCCGCGCCTGAAAGATCTCGCGGGTTTCTTCGGGCGTCGGCTCGGCGATCACCGCCCCTTTGTTGGGACGCAGCGTCACGATGCCGTCATGCGCCAGACGCTCCAGCACGCGACGCACCACCGCACGCCCCACATCGAAGAGTTGGCACAACTCAGGCTCCGGCAGTTTCGTGCCGGGGGTAAGCCGATGCGCAAGCACGCCATCGACGATGGTGCGATAGATATGCGTCTCGATGCGCATCTCGGCGCTCTGCTCGCTCAGGTCTTGCGCGACGGGCGAGTGCAGGGAAAGCAGACGGGATTCGGTGTCGTGCGCAGATGCGGCAGCGGTGGACCGGGCGGATTTTCCAGCAGCGTGTCGCGAAGGAGTCAAGGGCTTGTCGGCAGCCATGGGCGGGGACGGTAACAGGGTTGAGGGCGGGCAGTCGGGACACGCCGTGCAGTGAAGCTTGAGCGTCATGTCTGACGTCATCCCATGATTGCATCGGGCTGAGCGACGCTCACGGCCGTGACATGCGCGGCAATGTCACCCGGCGTGGCGAGCCAGATGTCACCACGCCGCGCCGCGTCTGCGATAGGCGTGAGCACACGGCGCAAATGGCGCAAGCGATACGGTTGCCCGACGAGATACGGATGCAAGGCGATCCCCATCACCAGTGGCTGCGCCCGCGTCGGATGTTCCGCCTGCGCGTACATCTCGTCGAACTGATCCGTAATCATGTCGGCGAACGCCGCACCATCGAGCTGACGGCCCACGATCATCGGAATGTCATTCACCTCCTGCGGATACGGCACCGACCACAACGTGCCGTGCGCGGTGCGCATGCGCACCGGCCGGTCGTCGTGACACCAGTTCAACGTATAGCGATAGCCCGTGCGCGCGAGCAGATCCGGCGTGTGATGTGTCTCGGATATCCACGGCGACAGCCATCCCGTTGGTGTGAATCCCGTCTCGGCGGTCAGGCGGTCCCGGCAATGCGCAAGGAGATCGTGCTCATGCGCAAACTCGAAGTCGCTCTGCCGATGCGCGTTCGTATGTCCGTGTCCGATCAACTCGTCGCCACGCGCGACACACGCGTGCACGAGCGCGGGGCAGTGATCGAGCAGCGACGTATTGACCACCACCCCGGCGGGCATCGACAGATCGTCGAACAGATCGAGACAGCGCCACGCACC
>JARLJF010000068.1 GCA_031291335.1 Pandoraea sp.
AACCACCCCTTCCCATCCCGAACAGGACCGTGAAACAACTCCACGCCGATGATAGTGCGGATACCCGTGTGAAAGTAGGTAATCGTCAGGCTCCCCTAAAGACCCCTTGCTACACAGCGTAGCAAGGGGTTTTTGCTTTGTGTCGGTCACTTGTGCCTATCTGACAGGGCCCATCTAGTTGCCAGACACCGACTACTCGCTAAGTGGTGTGCGAAGCCCAGGGCGCGTCGGGCCGACAGGTCGGTGCAAAACTGATTCAAATCCCGTCAATCGGCTGATGCCGATTTTCCGAATACGTGACCCGATATGCACCCCAATACGTGACAGAGAGGGGCGCAATTCAAGGTTAAGGTGTCGCTTTCTGGACGAGGCAAAGGAAATGCCGGGCATCAGCTGACGCAGATCATTGCACCCCGCACCCCGCACCCCGCACTCCGCACTCCGCACCCCGCACCCCGCACTCCGCACTCCGCACTCCGCACTCCGCACTCCGCAATCAGCAATCAGCAATCAGCAATCAGCAATCAGCAACCGGCAACCGGCAACCGGCAACCGGCAACCGGCAACCGGCAAACCCGCACCCGCACCCAGCAACCCCATCTGCCGGCCGATGCGAGGCACTGAATGTAGCGCTATTCAATGGATCGATGTGGGCCATCGCGTCAAAATTCTGTCTGAAGTGCATACCGGTGATCTCTGCGCTGCTATCCGCTTCAATGTGGGATATCCGCTAAGGACGCTGTGGACTCATTGGACGGAACCGCGGCCTTGCTCCGACTAATTGACGTAGCTCATCGCTATGCGCCAAGCTCGGCTGCGGACACTCGCCATCCGTTTGGAATTATCTAGTCGCGCTATTCGCTCACGCTGATTTAGCTTTTGCCGTGCGTTTTCTGAAGAAGACGACGCGCTCGGTTTCTTCAAATCCAAGTGCGCGGTGTAACGCCTGTACTTCGATGTTACCGATATCAGTATCCGAGGCGAATTCTTTGCACGCGTTTGAAGTGCCCCATTGCTCGACGTATTTGAATAGCTCCTTTGCGATGCCTTGGCGACGCGCTTCCGGCGCTACGTAAATGCCTTCGAGGAACAGGACCGGGGAAGTGTCGCAGCCATTGACGTAGTCGTGCCGTATGGATGCCTCCGCGAAGCCAACTGGCACTTTCGCCGCGGAAAACGCCATGAACGCGGCGTAACGTTCAGGTGCTGAGAGTATTTCGATAATTTCGCGTCCATGCTCGTCCGCATTGGCTTGCGGCCAAAGGCTATGCCTGAGCTTGCCCCAGGAGGGGATGTCATCCGGCCTGATCGGGCGGATGGAGAATGAGGTGGATGTCATTGGGGAAGCCTTACGAATGCCCGTATGGACGAACAGAATGGCTACAGCGTATACCTGATCCAAATTTCATCCATCGGCCAATGCAGGTCGTCGCAACTCGCGACCCCAGTCGCCGGCCTGGCGACGCTCCACTCACCCAACAAAAAAGCGCTGCCCGGATGGACAGCGCTTTTTTCTTTTGCATGACGTTTTGGCACGCTTGCGACGCATACCAGTGATGCCAACGACGCGAGTTATATCAACACGTTCCCGCGGCTCAGCTTCAAGCGGCAGGCGCACCTTCCGGGAACACTGGTTCGCCCAGATTGAGCATCAGACGATTCGCCCACGCGAAAATTGCGATGGAGTGAATCAGGTCCAGAATCTCGGCGTCCGTCAGTCCCACTTCACGCAGTGCCTGCAACTGTTCAGGACGCACATCGCCCGGCTTTTCCGTCAACGCAATCGAGAACTGGGAGATGGCTTTCTCACGGTCCGTCGTGCCTGCCGTGCGGGGCTCGTCGAAGACCTCGCGAATCACATCATTGCGCTTCGCCAATTGCTCGAAACGCTGTGCATGCACCGACGCGCAATACACGCATCCATTAATGCGCGAGACGACTGTCGTCGACAGCTCGCGCTCGGCACGCGGCATACCGCCGGGCGCGTACATGATGGCGTTGAACGCGGCAGAGCGCTGACGAAGGATCTCGGGCTGATGGACGAGGAAGAGGTAGTAATCCGACGTTTTGGCCTTCGGATGACTCTCTTCCAATACCGCTACCTGCTCCGGCGTGGCCTTGTCGAGTTCCACGGCGTCGAGCCATGCATCCCAGTCGAGCGACTCGTTGGTGAATCCATGCGAACGGATGATGTCACTCATGCTGTCGTCTCCTGCGGAGCGAGTTGTTCAAGGGCCCGCAAACCCGCGACCAGACGCGTCTGATACGACAGGAATGCAATCAGTTGAGCCAGCGCAACGACGGCAGGCGTCGTGAGTCCGGCCGCCGGCAGTTTCCGCAACGCGGCCTTGTCTCCCTCGACCGGATTCTCGATGAGCGTGCGCGTGAACGTCAGGATCGCGCGCAGACGCTCGTCGGCCACATCCTCCGGTTCACCGGATTCAACGGCGCTCAATTGCGCAGCGTCGACCGGGTGCTTGGCCAGCTCGGCGCGATAGTGCGCGGCGAGCGACGGCGAAGGCGTCAGACGGCTCGCGTACAGCGCGACGAGCAGACGCTCCACCAGCGAAATGCCCTCGAGTGCCGGATCGAACAGTCCGTCATAGCTGCCTTGCGTCGCCGCGGCGACCTTGTCGCGAGCGTGACGCAACGTATGCGTGGCCGTCCCCGGGGCGAGACCGGCGACGCGATCGACGAGATCGTTAGCGATGTCGTATTGAGTATTGGCGGTCATGATTGTCCTTGTGATTGGGCGCGCTCGGCCACAGCCTGCGCGAGGAATGCCTGCACCGCCGTCCACGAACGCTCATCCGCGAGTGCATTCGCGTCTGGCGTGCCGCCACCGGTGCTGATCTTTCCCGAAACCGGATGCGCGTAGACGAGCTGAGTCGTCGGCACATACGGAAACACGATGGCGTGCCCCGCCTGGTCGAAATCGAGATGCTCGACCGGGTACGGATGCGCATGCGCCACAAGCCGCTCCGTCACCATTCGTGAGTAGCGACTGGAAGGCCACGAGCCGTCGTCTTCCGCCGAGAGCAGCATGACCGGCCCACGAATCTTTTCGACAGGGATACGTGCGCGCTCGACGGCGTCCGGATCGTCCAATGCCGTCAGCATCGCCTTGGCATGCCGATGCGGCGGCGGACCTTCATCGAACGGTGCCCAGGACGCCGTACGATTGTTTTCCCAGATGTGAGGCAACGGCTTGCCGTCGAGCAGCCACGTCGGACCTTCACGTCCGATGGCGGGATCGCACGCGTTTTGCGCACTGTGAATCAGCGCGCTTGGCACATAGCCGATGACGGCCGAGACGGCATCCGGGAACGTTGCACCGAGCAGCAGCACCAGTTCACCGCCACGCGATTGCCCTGAGAGCGCCACGAAGTCGTGCGCCGGGCGCACCGTGCGGCGCAGCCAGTCCATGCCCTTCGCGAAGTACTCGAGCGGCGTATTGGAGATGTAGTCCGGCAGTCCCGGTCCCTTGAAGTAACCGAGCGCAAAGGCGGTATAACCGTGCGACGCATACAGCGCAGCGCGCGGCTCGTTGATACCGCCTCCCGAGCCGTTGAGAATCATCACGGCGGGATGCGGACCGTCGCCCGGCGGCAGGTAGAGCGTGCCGACGAGCCCGTCTTCACGCACCTCACGTCGCGTCACGCCGTCAACGGCGAGTCGCTGCGTGAACGATACGGAAGACGACTCCGCGACGCTGTTTCCTTCCTGACCTGCGGAATGCCCCGCCTGAGCGACCACTGTCGTGACCAGTGGCACCATGACCGGTTGCGGAAACACGTCGCGACTCTTGCCGTCTTCCGGCACTTGTGACCAGATGAGGCCCATGGCCGATACGCCGTGATAGCTGCCGCGCAGAGGCGCGTCGCGCGAAGCGTCGACAACGCCGTCGGCGTCGGCGACGAAGGTGGCTTCGGCATGCCAGACCACGCCGCCCGCCCGCGCGGTGCGGGCGGTGAGCGTCACATGGGCGCCGGGCGCCGCGCCGCGCACCACGAGGTGGCGCGGCACGTCGATCAGCGCGTCGGCAGGCGTTGCCGTGAGAGTGAGCGATGACGTCATATCGCGTCGCGCCGGCTTACTTCGCGGCCTTGGTCACTTGCATCGCAACGGTGCGATCGCTCGTGAACGGCGTGACCTTCAGGCCCTTACGTGCAGCCCAGATGTTCTGGTAGTGATACAGCGGAATCGTGCCGACGTCGTCCGTCTCGACCTTGACCGACTGACGCAGGATCGCTTCACGCTTGCCTTCATCGAACTCGGCGGTCGACGCATCGAGCGCCTTGTCGATGGCCGGATTGCTGTAGTGACCCCAGTTCGAAGCGCCGAGGCCCTTCTTGGCATCTACCGTCGCCAGCACGTTCACCAGCGCGTAGCTCGCTTCGCCCGTACCGTTACCCCAGGCGAGCATCGTCATGGCGTACTCGTTCTTGTTCGCGCGACCCGAGTACACGGCCCAAGGCACCACTTCCACTTGCGTCTTCACACCGATGCGCGTCCAGAACTGCGCCACCGCTTGCGCCGTTTCCGGGCCTTGCGGATAGCGGTCGTTCGGCACGTGCATTGTCAGCTTGAAGCCTTCCGGGAATCCGGCATCGGCCAGCAGCTTCTTGGCTTGTGCGGCGTCGAACGGAATGTCCTTCACGTCCGGGTTGTAGCCGAACGTGTCCTTCGGCATCCACTGGTTAGCCACGCTGGCCGTGCCCTGCATGATGCGCGTGACGATCGCCTCGCGGTTGATCGCGAGCGAGAGCGCGCGACGCACACGCACGTCGAGCAGCGGATTCTTCGCGAGCGGCTTGCCGGCGTTGTCCGTGATGTACTGGTTCGGGCCGTCACGGAAGGTCGGTTGCAGCAGCATCACGCGCAGACCGGGGTACGGGAACACGGTCACGTTCGGCGCCTTTTTCAGACGCGGAATGTCCGAGGCCGAAACTTTGTCGATCACGTCCACATCGCCGGCCAGCAGGGCGGCCGTACGTGCAGCACCGTTGTTGATGTAGCGGTAGTCGACCTTTTCCCACTCCGACTTGCCGCCCCAGTAGTTGTCGTTACGCGTCATTTCCACGCGGTCGCCCGGCGTGTAGGAGACGTACTTGAACGGGCCCGTGCCGACCACGGCACGTCCGGCGTTGTAGTCGTCGGTGTTCGACTTCTCGCCAACGTGCTTGCTCACGATGTGCACCGAGGCAAGGTTGAGCGGCAGATCCGGGTTCGGGATCTTGGTCTTGACCACGAGGGTGAGCGGATCCGGCGCGCTCATCGTGTCGATGGTGCGCAGGTAGCCCGCGAACGTGGCCACGCTGCCCGGCACGTTACGCGCGCGTTGATACGAATAGATGACGTCGGCGGCCGTGAACGGCTGGCCGTCCTGCCACTTTACGTTCGGGCGCAGCTTGAATTCCCAGGTCTTGGCGTCGAGTGCTTTCCACGACACGGCCAAGCCCGGTTGCAGCTTGTTCCACTTGTTCTCGACGAGCAGGTCCCAGAAATGCAGGTCGACCGAGCGGTCGCCTGCGTGGTTGTTCAACTGCGGATCGAGCGACGAGAGCGGGTCGGCAAAGGCGATGCGCAGCGTCTGGGCAGAAGCGGCCGCGCTCGTGACGAGCAGTGCAGCAGCCAGTGAGGACAACAAGAAGCGTTTCATTATCGGCAATCCTGGTCGTTGATGATGAAGAGAAGAGGCGGACGCCGTCGCGAGAATCGACGGCGGCGTGCGCAGGCAAATCAGGTGTCGTTCAGGTGACACGCACTCACATGATTGATGGCTACGCCACGAAGCGTCGGCACTTCCGTGCGGCAACGCGGCATGGCGTGCGGACATCGAGGATGAAAGTGGCAACCGCTCGGCGGTGCAATCGGGCTCGGAATTTCGCCGCGAATGGCGGAGAACGTCTTGTGACGCACGTCGATACGCGGAATTTCGGCAAGCAGCGCCTGCGTGTACGGATGATTCGGGCGACGGAAAATTTCCTCGACGGGCGCGCTTTCCACGATGCGGCCGAGATACATGATGACCACGCGATCGGACAAATGCTCCACCACGCCGAGGTCATGACTGATGAACACGTACGTCAGACGCAGTTGTTCACGCAGATCCATGAACAGATTGAGAATCTGCGCCTGGATCGAGACGTCAAGCGCAGCCACGGCTTCATCGCATACCAGCAGATCGGGAGAGACGGCCAGTGCACGGGCGATGCCGATGCGCTGCCGCTGTCCACCGCTGAACTGGTGCGGATAGCGATGGCGCAGCGCCGGATCTAGCCCCGCGCGCTGCAACTGGGCGCTCACATAGTCGTCGAAACCCGCACGATCGGTCAGGCCATGCACGAGCGCGCCTTCACCTACGATGCGGTCGACGCGCAAGCGCGGATTCAGACTCGCGTACGGGTCCTGAAAGATCATCTGGATCTTCAGGCGGGCATCGCGTTGTTCCTTCGCAGAAAGCGACTCCGCCGGACGGCCGTGAATCTGCACCTCGCCTGATGACGGCTTGAGCAAACCCGCGAGCAT
This sequence comes from Pandoraea sp., assembly GCA_031291335.1. Taxonomy (GTDB): domain Bacteria; phylum Pseudomonadota; class Gammaproteobacteria; order Burkholderiales; family Burkholderiaceae; genus Pandoraea. Next base: position 6,532 of record JARLJF010000068.1, read on the forward strand.
GCGTCCGAGCGTGGATTTGCCGCAACCCGATTCGCCCACGAGACCCACGACTTCGCCCGGCTTCACGACGAGATCGACGTTATCGACCGCTCGTACGACGGCCGGCGGATGTGCGAGACCGGTGCGCTCGAGCAGGCGTCCGGCCGGGCCGACGTGGCGTTCGCCAAAGCGCTTGCTCACGCCCCGCAACGCCACGATGGGGGCGGGCAGCGTGGCGCTCGGGCTGTTCGATTTGCCGTAGCCGGGGCTGGCAGGCTGGCTTTGCGGCAGCGGTGTGTTCATACCATCTCCTTTTGCAACGCGGCGCCCGGGTGGAAGCAGCGCACGAGGCGGCCCGGCGACGTCTGCGTCATCTCGGGACGCACCGCGCAGGCGGCGCTCGCATAAGCGCAACGCGACGCGAATGCGCATCCGGCCGGCATGGCGAGCAGATTCGGCGTCATGCCGGGAATCTGGCGCAGACGCTGGCCGCGTTTGTTCAGACTGGGCAGGCTGCCGATGAGGCCCGACGTATACGGGTGTTGCGGGGCGTCGAGCACGTCGTCGACCGCACCTTGTTCGACGATGCGTCCCGCATACATCACGGCGAGCGTGTCGGCCAGACCTGCCACGACCGACAGGTCGTGCGTAATCCAGATCAGCGCCGTGCCGTGCTGCCGCGCGAGCTTCTGCACTTCGGAGAGGATCTGCGCCTGAATCGTGACGTCGAGCGCCGTGGTCGGCTCGTCGGCAATGATCAGATCGGGGCGATGCAGCATGGCAATGGCAATCGCCACGCGCTGACGCATGCCGCCGGAGAGTTGATGCGGATAGGCGCGCAGACGCTCATCAGGACTCGGAATACCCATCATGCCGAGCGTGTCGCGTGCGAGTTCGCGCGCCTGCGCCTTCGACATGCGCTGGTGGGCGCGCACGGCCTCGATCATCTGCACTTCGACGCGCAACACCGGGTTGAGCGTCATCATCGGGTCCTGAAAGATCATCGCGATGCGATTACCTTGCAGGTGGCGCAGTTCGGCCGCCGACATCTTCGTCAGATCGCGCCCTTGAAACAGCACTTCGCCGCCGACGATGCGGCCCGGGGCATCGACCAGTCCCATGATCGAGAAGCCGGTCACCGACTTGCCCGATCCCGACTCTCCGACAAGCCCCATGATGTGGCCCGGCGGCAGCGAAAAGGACACGTCGTCCACGGCGGGCAGCGTACCGGCGCGCGTGACGAATTGGGTGCGCAGATTGCGCACTTCCAGCGTGAGGGGAGAGGTGGGGGACACAGCGCCGCTCATTTCTGCAACCTTGGATTGAACACATCGCGCAGGCGATCGCCCACGAGATTGATGGCGACGACCGCGACGAGCAGCGCGAGGCCCGGGTACAGGCTGATCCAGTATTCGCCGGACAGCATCGTCTGATAACCGTTCGCGATGAGCAGGCCGAGCGACGGCTCCGTAATCGGCACGCCCAGACCAAGGAACGACAGCGTGGCTTCGAGCGTGATGGCGCGCGCGACTTGCAACGAGCCCACGACGATCAGCGGCGGCAAGCAGTTCGGCAGGATATGGCCGAGCACAATGCGCCAGTTCGGAAGCGCCTGGCAGCGCGCGGCTTCCACATACTCGCGACGCGACTCCACGAGCGCTTGCCCGCGTGCCGTGCGGGCGAAATACGCCCATTCGAGCACCACGAGGGTGAGCACCACGTTGCCGATGCCTTTGCCCACATAGGCGAGGATCATCAGCGCCACGAGAATCGACGGGAACGAGAGCAGCAAATCGACCAGGCGCATGATGGCGGCGTCGACGCGTCCGCCGGCGTAGGCTGCGACCAGTCCGAGAATCGTGCCGAGAATGCCGGCGATGAGCGCCGAACCGACACCAACGCCCAGACTGATACGCAGCCCGTAGATGATGCCGGAGAGCAGGTCGCGACCCTGGCCGTCGGTGCCGAGCCAGTACGTGTACGTGGCGGCGCCGTTGGCCGTGCCCGGCGGCAGGCGCGCGTCCATCACGTCGAGCTGCAACAGGTCATACGGATTCTGCGGCGTGATCCACGGCGCAGCGACGGCCGCGACGATCAGCACGACAAGCACGACGAGGCCAAGCACCGCGCTCTTCGAGCGGACGAACTCGCGCAGGCCCTGTTGCCAGGGCGACTCGCGATGCATGGGCACCGGCTCTGGCGCGAGCGCCGGGGCAGGGGTGCCGTTGGGAGACAGGTTGGACGACATCAGGCAGCGGCCTCCACGCGCACACGCGGATCGAGCCACTTATAGAGCACGTCCACGATCAGGTTGAGCGACACGAACAGGCACACCACGACGATGAGATACGCCACGATCACGGGGCGGTCGAGCGAGTTGATGCTGTCGAGAATGAGCTTGCCGGCGCCGGGCCACGAGAACACGCTTTCCGTGACCACGGCGAATGCGATCGTCGAGCCGAACTCGAGGCCGAGCACCGTCACGAGCGGAATCAGCGTATTGCGCAGCACGTGCATGACCACGACGCGCAGCGGCGAAAGCCCCTTGGCGCGCGCGAACTTCACGAAGTCCTGTGGCAGCACTTCAGACACCCCGGCGCGCGTCAGACGCAGCACCAGCGATATCTTGAACAGTGCCAGATTGAGCGCGGGCAGAATCAGGTGACGCAGCCCGTCAATGGTCAGAAACGACCACTCCACGCCGAACACGCTTACCGTCTTACCCCGGCCGCTCGCGGGCAACACGCCCAGATGCACCGAGAAGAACATGATGAGCATGAGCCCGACCCAGAACGTCGGCAGCGAGAAGCCGACAATGCTGCCGGTCATCAGCAGCTTCGAAATCGGGTTGCGCGGATACAGGCCGGCGAAGAGACCCAGCGGAATGCCGATGAACACCGCCAGAATGAGCGCTGCGAACGCCAGTTCCAGCGTGGCGGGCAGGCGCTGCAGAATCAACTGGATGGCCGGCACGTTGTAGACGAAGCTGTTGCCCAATTCGCCATGCAGGGCGCCGCCGAGGAACGACAGATACTGACGCCACAACGGCTGATCGAGGCCGAGCTGCGCGATGATGCGCGCGCGGTCGACCTGATCGACGTCCTGACCGATCAGGATGTCGACGGGATTGCCGATCGCGTGCAGACCGACGAACACGATCAGTGTCATCAGCCACACCACGAACACCGCTTGCAGCACGCGGCGCAAAATCCATGCGGTCATGATGCGATGCGCTCCTCGCCCGTCGTGGCGTTCTCGCTGTTCAGGGCGGGCGGCGGCGGAGCAGGCGTCCATTCGTCGCCATAGACTTCGGGCTCCGCGTACGTCTCCATGTTGCCGTAGTGATGCGCGACATCTTCTCGGTAGAACGTGCCAGCGAGCCCTTGTGCCAGACGCTTCGCCCCTTCGCTCACGGCAGGAATGTCGCCCGAGACCGCGCCATGCGACAGCGTGGCCGGTGCGCAGAAGCAATGGATGCGCTCCAGTCCGGGGCAGGCGCCGGGTGTCTTTTCGAGGAATTCGAAGGTCGGGCCGAGGTCCGGCGAGTCGGACAGTTCAATGTCTTCATCTCCCGCGGCAGGCGTGTAACGGTCGCTCCACTTGCGCACGAACTTCGAGAACGTGGCGAATTCCGGACGCCCGTCGATGTCGATGCGAAAGCCGGTCGCGAAGATGAGGAAGTCGAGCACGAAGGTGCCCTTTGCGGTGCGCACGTGCAGTTCGTCGCCCACCGGCGTGACGTCGAGAATGGGGGCGCCGAGGTTGAAGCGCGCGTTATCGTGACGCGAGACGCGCAGCGTGCTGCCACGCGGCGGCGGCACCTGTTGCACGTTGACGTAGTGACGAATGCGCCACTTCCATTCGTCCGGCAGGTTGATGTGACCGTGCGTGAGGCCCGGGTTGCCTGCGCCCTTGCCCTTGTTGACGCGCGGAATGTCGGCACGGCGAATGAGCAGGTCGACGCTGGCCGCACCGGCTTCGAGGGCCGTGGCGGCGCTATCCATGGCCGAGGCCCCTGCACCGATTACGCCGACGCGCTTGCCGCGCAGCGTCGCATAGTCCATCACGTCGGACGAATGCGCCCAGAAGCGACGCGGCAACTCGCGCGCGAAAGCCGGTACGGTCGGGCCACCCAGGCCGTCGCGGCCGGTGGCCAGCACCACATGGCGAGCGTAGACGGTCTGTTCCCCGGCGGGCGAAGTGACCGATAGGGCGACGAGGCCGTCTGTGCCGAGCGGTGTCACGGCGGTGATGCGATGGTCGTTACGCACGTCGATGGCGAGCACGTCGCGATACCAGCGCAGGTAATCCATCCATTGCAGACGTGGAATCTTGTCGAGGGCGTCCCACGCTTCGAGACCGAACTGCGCTTCGAACCATGCGCGGAAGGTGAGCGCGGGCAAGCCGAGCGCAGGGCCGGTGAGTTGCTTGGGTGAGCGCAGGGTTTCCATGCGCGCGGTGGTGGCCCACGGGCCTTCAAAACCGCGCGGCGACTGATCGAAGATCACGGCGCCGACTCCGAGATGCGTGAGCGACGCGGCGGCGGCAAGGCCGGCCATGCCGCCGCCAATGATGGCGACGTCGATCACGGGCTGGCCGTTGTGCGTGCGCTCGGGCACCCAATGCTTGGCGGGCAGTTCGAGCCAGGCGAGGTCCTGACGCAGGCGCGCTTCGAGCGCGGGCAGGCCGGTGGCGAGTGTCGGGGACTGGGTCATGACGACAGAGCTTCCTTGGGAGCGGGCAAGTCGCCATAGAGCGACTGCAAGACTTGAGCGTGTTCGGAGGCGGCGCGCTGCGCGAAATCGGGCAGCAAGTGGCGCGCGGCGTCGGCAAGTGCACTGACGAAGGCGAGTGCGGCTGGCGAGGGCTCGCGCGCGTCGCGGGTAATGACACCGAAGAAGAACGGAATGTCGGCGTCGATCGGACGCACGGCAACATCTGCGAGTGGCAAGCCGTAGGCGGTCACCGGTTCGAGCACGGCAACGCCGAGGCCCGCGCGAACCGCCGTCATCGCATTGATCGATGCATTGGTCTCGATGAGGCCGGCCGGCGCCACACCGGCCTGTGCGAACGCCTGATCGAGGCGGCGGCGCAGCCGGTACGGGTTCTGCATGGTGATGATGCGACGGCCCACGCATGCGGCGAGCGGCAAACGGTCGTGACTGGCCAGCGGGTCGTCGCTACGCACGGCGGCGACGCAAGCCGCTTCGCCGATCCAGTGCACGACGATGCCGCGATGTTCGAGCGGCAGGCTGGTGACGCCGATATCGGCCGCGCCCGTGAGCACGGCATGCACGACCTGTTCGGGCGACGTGCTGCGCATCTGGATCTGGATGGTGTCGCGGGCGAGTCCCGGCAGAGCGAGCGCGGCAGGCACCAGGCCGGCGGCCAACGCCGACGTGGCCGCGATATGCAACGGCCGGGTTTGACCGCGCGCGATTTCGTCGGCGCGGGCGCGGATCTGCTGCAAGCCGGCGAGCACATGCTCGACGTCTTCAAAGAGCAGAAAGCCTTGCTCGGTCGGCGTGACACGCGGGCCGCTGCGGGCGAACAGGGCGTAGCCGATTTCGGCTTCCAGTTCCTGAATCATCCGCGTGATGGCAGGCTGCGAGCGCCCGAGCAGACGCCCGGCAGCAGTGATGCTACCGGTCGACATGACCGCCGCGAAGGCTTCGAGTTGGCGTAATTCCATCTGGCTCTGTGTGGGGACGGGGTGCACACGCGCACCCCACGCGCTGGGACCCCGGTCATCGACGACACCCAGGTCGCCGATGTCGCAATGCCTTTTGTATTCGGATTGCGTATTCTTCTACCTTTAGCATGCGTCTTGCAAATACTTAATATTTATATGCTCATTCCCCGGCGTGCAAAGGAGGGTTTTGCCTAGGTGGACGGCGGGGAGAAATAAATTGACGGCGTGGCGAGCGAGTCGCGTGGCTTGTGGGAGTGGGGGAGGCCGAGGCGTTCTGACGAGGCGAGAAGGCCGCTGTAGGGGGCGTGCGGGTGCGGTGTCAGGCCCCCACAGGCGTGGGCGATTCGGGGCGGGGAAAATCGGCGGATGTCCGGCCCCGCCGCATTAGTGCACGCTACTGCGCGTTAGTGCGCATTAGTGCGCGTCGTGTGCGTCGAACGGCAGACGAAACTGGGCCGGGTCTTCGGGACGCGATTGGCGTCGGCGCAACAACGCCACGCTGCGTTGCTTCGGCCTCTCTTCCGGCGGTTCCACCGGACTCAGGCGAAACGCCGGACGCGTCAGTTGCAGAACTACCAGTGGCGCGTGAGAACGGCGCACCGGTGTTGGCGCGTCATCTGAAGACTGTGGGGCGGCAGCGTCGAGCGCGACCGGATCGCTCGCCTGCCGGGACGCGGCAAGGCGCCGCCCCAGCAGACGGTAGATGTCAGGATCGAAACCTGTCACCGCGGGCATGCTGTCGACCAGCGCGTTCAGCGCTTCGCGTGATGCCACGCTGCCGAGATACTGCCAACGGTCGATGACATGGTATTCGGCTTCGGCGGCGCGAGTCCCGGTGCCGCGTTCTTCAATGGCGATGGGGCCGTCGTAGGGCCAGGTGTCCAACTGCAGCGTGGTAAGGGCTTCGCGAACCCGCTCGGTGTGCGTGGCAAGCGGCGCATCGCCCACGCATACACCATCGCATCGCTTGACCTGGTAGCCGAAACACGGCCGTCCGGCCACGGCTTTCTCCAGTCCGAGTTGCGCGCAGCACAGACGATGCTCGTCGGCCAGCGCCCGCAGCGCGCTCTCCGCACTCGTGCGCGACGAGAAGGTGCCGTACAACGCTTCGGCGCTGGCGAAGTCGACCGTTTTCGCGCTGACGAGCTGCGGGGTGTCGCTATCCGGCGTGAGTTGCCAACTGTAGAGATTCGACGCGCGGCGCAGCAAGCGGTTATGTACCGGCTGCAATTGCTTGACCAGTTGAGACTCCAGCAGCAGCGCGCCAAGTTCGCCGGTCGTGCGGCGTGCCTCGACGCGTCGGATTTCCTGCGAGATGCGCAGATCCTTCGCGACCTGATGGTCGCTCGAGAAGTGCGAGCGCACGCGAGACCGGATGTCGACGCTCTTGCCCACGTAAAGCAGCGTGTCGCCTTCACCATAGAAGAGGTACACGCCGGGGCTGTCCGGCAGGGCATCGATGGCTTCGTCCGGCAACTGCGGCGGCTGGCTCGAGCGTTTGGTGACGCGTTGCACCGCTTGACCGATCAGGTCAGGCGCGTAAATCGTGTGGAGTTTCTGCCAGAACTGCCAGAGCAGATCGGCGTCGGCGAGCGCACGGTGACGGCCCAGCGGGGCGAGGCCGAAGCGTGCAATCAGTGCGTCCAGGCCGTGGCGTGCCGCGCTGGGGAACAGCAGGCGCGACAGACGCACCGTGCAAAGGACGTCCGCCTGGAAGCTGATGCCGGCCCGCCGGAATTCGTTCTTGAGGAAGCCGTAGTCGAAGCGCGCGTTGTGGGCGACGAACAGCTTGCCGTGCAGACGCTCCGCCAGTCCGTGGGCCAGCGTCTCGAACGACGGCTGGCCACGCACCATTTCGTTGGTGATCCCCGTCAACTGCTGGATGAAGGGGGGAATCGATGCGGCTGGATCGAGCAGGGTGCTCCACTGCTCGATACCGTGCGGGCCGACTTCGACCACACCGATTTCCGTAATGCGGTCCTCCAGCGCGTTGCCGCCAGTCGTCTCAAGATCGACGAAGACCATCGGCGCGGGCAAGGAGCGGGCGAGCGCGTCCGGGTCGATGACCTCGGGGATGACTTGCGCGTTGGCGTCCTCGACGACGATTTCAGGCACTTCGTAAACCTCATTGACCTCGTTGACCATGTTGAGCTTGGCGTTTCAGGCGGTTGTCAGGCCGCCCGTGCCGGGCCGTTCGAACTCTGGGTTCGCGCGCCGATGGAGAGCACGGACGGCTCAGCCGTGAACGGCGTGGCGTCGTCACCGTGCAGGTCGTCACCGGCGAATGCGGCAACGGTGGCACGGAACACGGCGGGTGCCGGAGCATCCGGCCAGTGCAGATCGACCGGCGCATCGAGCGATGGCAATTCGCCGCCACGTCGCATGGCTTCGTCGCCGGGCAGGCGCAGCAGGCGCGCAAGCACCCACGGCTCATGACGCGCGTGCAGCCCGATATCGGCCTCCGCTTCGTCAGCAATGGCCACGAGCGTGCGCCAGTCCAGCGTCACTATCGCTGTCGTTTCACCCGATTCATGAGCTTCGTTCGATGCGCTCGTGCATTTCACCCCGACGCTGGCGAGCGACGATGTGTCCTCTACCGTGCTCTGGCGCTGCTGCGCGTAGCGCGCGGCGATCTCGCGCACGATACCGGCAAGGTCGCGTTCGGCGGCGCTTAGCGCCAGTTGATCCCAGTCGATGATTTCCATTAGACATTCCTCGATTGGGGGACATGATACTGTATAAAACCACAGTGCGCGAGTGACGTGGACCGGTGTGCTCGCCGGGGTCGTCGCCACCGCCGCCGCGTGTAATACTCTGCGCCATTCCCATCGCGCAGGAGCCTGCCCCCGATGTTGACCCTGTACACCTTCGGCCCGGCATTCGGGCTACCGGACGCCAGCCCGTTCGTCGTCAAGGCGGAAATGCTGCTCAAGCTAGCCGGATTGCCGTATCAGACGAATCGCGGTGGCTTTCGGCGTGCGCCGAAGGGCAAGCTGCCCTATATCGATGACGATGGCGAAATCGTCGCCGACTCGACGCTGATCCGGTTGCACATCGAACGCAAGTACGGATTCGATTTCGATGCAGGTCTCTCGCCCGAACAACGGGGCGCTGCGTGGATGTTCGAAAAGGCGCTTGAGGATCACTTCTATTGGTATGTGGTGCAGGCTCGCTGGTGCGACGACGAGAATTTCGCCAAAGGCGCCGCCTCGTTCTTCAAGGCAATCCCCTGGCCCGTACGTCCGCTGGCGGAGGCATTCATCCGTCGCAAGCTCCGCAATACGTTGCACGGGCAGGGCACCGGACGCTTGACGCCGCAGGAGCAAGCGCAACTGCTCAAGCGTGGCGCGCAGGCCGCGGCGCAGTTGCTAGGCGACAAGCCGTACTTTTTCGGGGAGGCGCCGTGCGGTGCCGACGCGACGGCCTTCGGTTTTATCGCGGGCGCCTTGACGCCGCACTTCCGCCTGACACTGCGCGACGAGATTGAGCTGCATCCGAATCTGACGGAGTACGTGGCGCGTATGCGCCGTGAGTTCTTCGGGGATGCGGGGGACGGTTCGGCCGTTTGAGCCACAACGACGCGGCAGCTTGTCGACGTCACAATATGACAACGTCACAACGTAACAGTGGGGGCGGCGCTGACTCAGCCCGCCTCGGGCGCCGTCTCGTCGCTTGAGAGAACGTCGGAGAGCACGAGGTTGCGTCCGGAAATCTTGGCGGCGTACAACGCACGGTCGGCTCGCATGCACAGCGCCTCGAGGCTCTCATGCTCGTGCCACGTCGCCACGCCGCCACTGAGCGTGTAATGACACACACCGAACGGACCGGCCACCAGATGACGGCTCGCCTGCGTGCGCAACCGCTCGGCAATGCGGATGGCGCCGGGGGTGTCCGTGCCCGGCAGCAAGACCGCGAACTCCTCTCCTCCCAGCCGCCCGAAGATGTCGCCCTCACGCAGGGTGTCTCGCACGAGCTTCACGAACTCACGCAATACCGTGTCGCCGCCGGCATGCCCGTGCGTATCGTTGATCTGCTTGAAGTGATCGAGATCGATGACCACGATCGACAGCGGCCAGCCACGCGCCACCGCGCGCGCCATCTCCTGACGCGCCAGCAGATCGAAGTGCTTGCGTGAGAGTGCGCCAGTCAGATAGTCGCGGTTGGCGGCTTCTTCGGCGGTCGCGAGCATGGCGTCGTGAATCATCATGACTGCCCCCATCGTCATGGCCGGCATGACGATCGTGCCGATGGTGAGCATCGTCGCGTTGAAGGTTGTCGGGGCGAACAATTCCGGGCCGGGCGCGGGGGTCCAGCCGAAGACCACGCCGCGTACCGCATGTCCGACGGCGAATGCAGCAGCAAGGCCGGCCGTCAGCCAATAGTTATAAGGATGGCGGCGCGGTGGAATGTGCCGCGCAATGAGTACGGCCGTGGCCAGCAACATGGTGGCGTGATAGGCGGAGACGACCACCACGCGGACTTGCGGGTTGTCCGTGCCATAGAACCAGACGAGGATCGCGGCGGAGAGCACGCCTAGCGACGCCCCTAACACTCGCCAATGCGTCGGCTGACCGAGGAAGCGCGCACAGCCGGCGTAATAAAACAGCAGGCCGCCTGAAAGGGCGATATTGGCAACGGGAATCGACAGGAAGTCGGGCACCACACCGCGCAGGGCGAACAGCGGCAGGGCGATCAGGACGGCGACGTTGGCCAGACACCACTCAAGAACGCCCGCCACGCGTGAGCGTAGAAGTGAACCCACGATCAGCAACATCATGAGGCTGAGCAGTGAGGTGATCGCAAGCAGGGACGTCGTCAACATGGCGATGACCAACGGGGGGAAGCGGACATGTGTTGTGCATTGTAATGTACGCCGCTGCGCGCGTTACACGCCAGTAGAATGAACGGGTTAGTCTTTTCCGTTTCAAGGAGTTTGCGTCAATGTCGACGACCCCGTCCTTTCCGTCACATCGTTCCCGTCGTTTCCATTGGCTTCGCGTACTGACGCTAGCCGCAGGTGTGACCGCCGGTCTGAGCGCCTTGCCGGCGCAGGCGCAGCAGGAGCCGATGCAGCGCCGCGCGGCCCAGCCACCGCTGTTTTCCACCCCCGCCAGCGCTGCCACTGCGCCGGCGGCCGACATCAATCGCGACGTGCGCCCCGCGCTCGAAGCCGCCAATCTCTGGCTCGGACTCACCGACATCAATCGTGCGGGGCAGAGTTGGGAGCAAGCCGCGCCGGTGTTTCAGCGCGCTATCTCGGCCGACGCCTGGGCGCAGAGCCTGCAGGAGGCGCGCGCGCCGCTCGGCAAGGTGAAGTCGCGCAAGACCAAGGACGCGGTATTTACGCGCACCATTCCGGGGCAACCTGAGGGCGAGTATGTGGTGATTCAGTACGACACGGTCTTCGATAAAAAGGCCGATGCGCATGAGATGGTGACGATGGTCTTCGGCATCGACAGCCGCTGGCGGGTCGCGGGTTATCTGGTGCGCTGAGGTGCTAAGGCGCTACGCCGCTACGGCGCGCAGACGTTGCAAGGTCCGCCAAGTGCCGGTTCAGCGTGGCAGGGCAGGCTCGACGATGCCCATCGTCGTCTCGACGTGGATGCGCGCGACCTGCTCGGCCCGCTCTTCGTCGCGTGCGCGCAGGGCGGCAAGCAATTCGCGGTGCTGGGCGTTGGTCGCTCTCAGTTGTTCGTCGGAGAACATCACGGGAATGCGCAATGCCCAGTAATAAAACTGGGTACGTTCGTGAAATTGCGCCAGTACGACGTTATCGGCAGCCTTCACGATCAGATCGTGAAATTCCGTGTTCAGGCGGTTCAGCGCCAGGCGCGGCAAATGACCGCCCGGCTCCATCTGTTCGATGAGTGCTGCCAGAGCGTCGCAGATTTCCGGGGTGATCTTGCGGGCGGCGAGTCGCGCCGTTTCGGCTTCGATGGCCACACGGCTCTCGAAGATCGCGTGCACCTGCAGGTGATCGATGCCCTGAACTTCCCAACCGCGATTGCGGGCGATGAAACCTTCGCCTTGCAGAATCAGCAAGGCCTCACGCACGGGCGTGCGGCCAACGCCGAGCCGCTGAATCAGATCGTCTTCGATGAGGCGCTGCCCCGGCCGAAGCTCAGAGGCGAGAATCATGCTGCGGATTTTGGTCCGCACTTCTCCTGTAATCAGGTTGCTGGGCGCTTTCATCTGATGCTTGTCTTCCATTGAGCGGCGCGCGCGCCGTGTACTTCGGCGAGATGCCGCAGCCATACCCGGCGTCTCGGGCACGGGCCGCGTTCAGCGCGCACCCCCATGCCGCAGCGGATTTTACCGAGTTTCTTTCCGCGCCTTCAAAACGGTTCCCAGAGCGTCAAAGTTATGTCGACCATGCGTGTGGCGCATGAATGACGTCAGATTTTGCGCAATTCTTTCGGCTTCCGAAGCGAGTGCTCGCTTATACGCCCGTTTGAAGTGTGTGAAAAATACCATAACGCCCGCCATAGCGGGGTTCGCGCTCACTCACTTGCAATGTGAGTACCCACCGTCCTAGCGTTGCGGGTACCGAAACATGCGCTGCGAGAGGGCCTGCCGGGAATGATGAAGATGTGAAGTAGTTACGATGAATAACCCCTCATTTATTAGGGGTTATTGCCGGGGATCAAGTCTCTTTTCGACACGCCAGATGTCGCGCTCGCCGGTGAGCACCAACTGCCAGTGCTTCGCTGGGAGCTGCGCGCCGGCGACCGTTCGATACGGTGCAACCTCCAGGGCCAGCGAGCCGTCGGCGAGACGGTGATATTGCCCGACGCTGCCCGCACCGTCGCTGAATTCCAGGATCACGTCGCCCGATGGTGCCGTGGCGCTGTCGAACGCCGTCAGCCGTGCCCCGGGGTAGAGGTGGGTGTGATGCACATGAAATCGCATTCGACCCCCTTGCGCTCAATTATTTCTAAAAATGAAATAAACGATTATAAATCGTCGTGTTTATCATTAACGTGCGCACTAATAGAATTTCACTGTCGACGATGAATCAAGCATCGCCCCTTTCAATAGACAGGAGAAAGATCATGAAACGCGCACTTATTACCTCAGCCCTGATTTCCACGATGCTGGCCGTGTCGGCCGGTTCCGCCTTTGCCAGCGATGCTTTCGACGGCCCGTCGGAATTCTCGTGGGTGCCCCAAACCAGCGTTCTCACTCGCGCCCAGGTTCGTGAAGAACTGATCCAGGCGCAGAAGGCCGGTCTGGTCGTTCAACACGATACCGTGTATCCGAAGGCAGCGCCCAGCGCGCAACCCGCGGCTGCCGTGGCACCGTTGACGGCCGGTTCGGTCGGCGGCCTGCAACGCGCCGGCACGACCTACTTCGGTAACTAAGTCTCACCCCGGCGCGCTCGACGGCCCCGGATATCTCGGGGCGCAGCGCGCCGCTCGCATTGCGGCGTTGACGTGCTTTTAGGGAGCGTTGGCGCCGGAGCCGGACCCTTTCAAGCCTCGCCGCGATCTCTCGGCATCGTTCGCGATATCGATGTGAACGCCGGCGATTGCCCGCTGGCTCCTGTCACTGTGCGTGGTTCATCGCACAGGACTTTCCCGTCGCGCTTGCGGCGGGCTTTTTGCCTGACGTCCGCGCACGAGGACTGCGTGGCACAATCGGCAGCATTCTGCTTTGTGCCACTTCGCGTGCTACGGCGCGCCTCTCTCTCATGACGTCATCGCTTGAACAGCGCATGCGCCGTATGTCGCAACAAGTCGTTGCGACACTACGTGCCGGTGCCTTCGTCAGCCTCACTTCCCTCGTGGTTCTGAACACCGCCCTGATGGCCACGTCTGCGCGCGCCGCTGACACAACATCGGATAAAGCCCAGAGCAACGCCGGTCCGGCCTATGGTCCTGAGTTGCAGGGCTTCGACTATCCCTATCCGGTCAATCGATTCGACTTCACCTCACAGCGTCTGCCGCTGCACATGGCGTATCTCGACGTGAAACCGGCGCAGGCCAACGGGCGAACCGTTGTCCTGTTGCACGGCAAGAACTTCTGCGCCGCCACGTGGCAAGAGACGATCGACACGCTGGCAGGCGCGGGTTATCGCGTGATTGCACCGGATCAGATTGGTTTCTGCAAATCGAGCAAACCGGCCCAGTATCAATACAGCTTCCAGCAACTCGCGAACAACACGCATGCGTTACTGGCCTCGTTGGGGATCAAGACCGCGACCATCGTCGGTCACTCGACGGGCGGAATGCTGGCAGCGCGCTATGCGCTGATGTATCCGAACGAGACGCAGCAACTCGTGCTCGTCAATCCGATCGGTCTTGAGGACTGGAAAGCGTTGGGCGTGCCGTCGAAGACGGTGGACGAGTGGTACGACCGCGAATTGCGCACGACCGCAGCGGGCATTCGCCGTTATGAGCAGGCGACGTACTACGCCGGGCAGTGGAGCGATCGCTACGAGCCCTGGGTGCAGATGCTGGCCGGCATGTATCGCGGACAGGGCAAGCGCATCGTGGCGTGGAACTCGGCGCTGCTCTACGACATGATCTATACGCAACCGGTTGTGTACGAGTTGGGGCAGATTCGTGTACCGACGCTGTTGATGATCGGTGACAAGGACACCACGGCGATCGGCAAGGACTTTTCGCCGCCGGAGGTGCAGGCGCGTATCGGACATTACCCCGTGCTCGCCAAGGCGACGCAAGCGGCCATTCCCGGCTCGACGCTTGTAGAGTTCCCCGAACTGGGTCATGCGCCGCAGATGCAGGACCCAGCCGCGTTCCACAAAGCGCTGCTCAACGGCTTGGCGGCGCTGCAATAACTCACGGGGCGACAAGCCCGACGACGCCTCAGAGGTGCTTGTAATAGAAGGTCGTGGCACAGAAGGCGCCGTCGTGCATGAGCGCGAATTTCGGCACGTCGCCCGCGCGTTGCCAGCCGCTGCGCTGGTAAAGCCGCTCGGCGTCGCCCCCGGTCACCGTGTCGAGCACCAGCACGTGGCGGCCTTCGTTGCGCGCCACATCGTCGATGGCCGCCATCAACTGCTGTGCCACGCCCTGACGTCGCGCCGAGCGATGGACTAGCATCTTCGCGACGTCTGCGCGGTGAGGCTGATTTTCGGGAAGATCGAGAATCAACTGCACGGTGCCAACGATGTCGCCATCGTCCGTCGCGCCGGGCGCGTGGCGACGCGCAACGAGCAAGGCGCGTTCGTCACGGGCCACGCTATCGGCGACCTTGTGCCAGAACGCCGCGGCGCGTTCCTGTGTGAGGGGCAGCATGAAGCTGACCGACGCACCGCCTTCCACGCAGTCGATGAGGAGGTTGGCGAGGGCGTCAACGGCGGCAAGCGCTTGCGGGCCGTCGAGCCGTTGCAGGGTAATGGGCGACGAGGATGACGAGGACGACGAAGACGACGCCAGAATTGACGACGAAGCAGACATCACGGTGTTCTCCTTGCAGCGACAAACGGCAACGTCACGAGCCCGACGAGATAACGCGCGGTCGCGGACGTAGGGTTATGAAAGCCAATCGGTTGATCGAGCCGCATGGCAAGGCAATCGCCGGTATCGAGCCGCCACGTGGTGACGCCCAGCGTGATTTCGATGGTGCCGTCGATCACCCAGATCTGCTGCCAGACTTCGTTGTCCCGCGCGCCGGTGTCGTAGGCGACACGCTCACCCGCCGGGAATTGCACCTCTACGAATTGCAGCGGGGACGGTTGCGCCGGCGAAAGATTGCGTCGCACATAGCCCGAATCGGGGTCCGTCCACACCGGCTGGTCGGCATGGCGGGCGAGAGGCGAGGGCGGTGCGTCTTCCTGCGCTCGCCCGTCGAACAACGACGCGAGCGTGACGTCGAGCGCGGTGGCAAGCTTGTCGAGCACGTTGGCCGTGGGGCTGGTCTGCGCACGCTCGATGAGCGAGATGCTCGAGCGGCTTACCCCGCTGCGCTCTGCCAGCGTGTCGAGGGAATAGCCGCGCTCGCTGCGCAGATCGCGCACGCGGCGGGCGATGCGTTCGTTGATATCCATGGCGTCCAGTCTACTGGAAATTAATTTCCAGTAAAATAGACGTCATTGTTCACGCCGTCATTCACGGCTTTTTGCTTGCGGGACCTCCCAAATGACTTCCTCGTTCATCGTTCGCGACGCCACCGACGCCGATCTCATCGCCATTCGCGACATTTACAACGACGCCGTCGAGCACACGACGGCCATCTGGAACGAGGTACTGGTCGACGTCGACAATCGGCGCGAGTGGCTGGCGGCGCGTGTGGCGCGCGGGTTTCCTGTGATCGTGGCCGAACGCGACGGCAAGGTCGCGGGCTATGCATCGTTCGGTGACTGGCGTGCATTCGACGGCTATCGTCATACCGTCGAGCACTCGATTTACGTGGACAAGAACACACGTGGCGGCGGCATCGGAGAGACGCTCATGCGCGCCCTTATCGAGCGCGCGCGTGCTCTGAATATTCACGTAATGATTGCGAGCATCGAAGCGCAGAACGCGCCGTCGATTCGGCTGCACGAAAAACTCGGCTTCCGTACGGTCGGCACGTTCAACGAAGTCGGCACGAAGTTCGGCCGCTGGCTCGACCTCACTTGCATGGAACTGCGGATCGAGTGAATTGATTGAACCGCCCGATCGCGCGAAAAACGCGCGCTGCACAATAAATTCGATGCCGCTATGTCCTGCTGGATATAGCGGCATTTCTCATCGGGCATAGGCAACATCACGCAGTTCGAATATCACCCGCTCTTGCCCGTCGCGTGGTGCGCAATGCGTGACATGGGGTGCGTGTTCTCGCGCAGTGCGTCATGACCAACCTTGTCATTCCCGGAGTCGGCGTGTAGCCTTGACGCGTCCGGTGTCACTCATGAAGCGTGTCCATATAGAACTTCACGAGCGCATCACGGCAGGTGAATGTCACGCATTGTGAACATGCATCGTGGGTCGATGACGAGAAGTCCGACGTCGCGGCCCCGTGAGCGTAGCAGTGCTGTTTTGTGGTTCGCGAGCTTTGTGATCGTGATACGTCCCCCCAAAACAAGACGGACGGAACGCTTATGCCGCGCCTGCCAAGAAAACACTGTCCTCCTGCGGCTGTGTCGAGCGATGACGCTCGTACTGATGCCGCTTCCGAATTTCCTCAGTCTTCCCAAACGCCTCAGAGTCCCGATGCGGCTCCCGGCTTCGCCATGTCGCGTCGCGGGTTCCTCAAGGCATCGGTGATCGCGGGCATTTCCGTGTACATCGCGCCGTTGGGCAGCCGTGCGTTCGCCGCGCTGTTCGAGGACAAGAACCTCACGCCGGTCGCGTGGGACGCCGCCAAGGGCCAGGCCAAATTCCGCATCGATGGCACCGCCAAAGTAACGGGCGCCAAGATCTTTGCGCGCGATGTTCGTTCGCGTGACATGCCGGGTTGGCCCGCGCAGCAGGCCCATGCTTTCGTGCTGCGCGTGACGCGCGCCGACCGTCCGTACCTCGGCTTCGATCTCTCGCGTCTGGACGACGGCCTGCAACCGGATCGCGTCGTGACGGCCGACGATCTCGCGCGCGACGGTGTCGCATTCCCCGAGTTCTACGGCGACGATATGCTGCTGCCGGCGGGTAAGACGCCGGCCTATCTCGGTCATGCCGTGGCGATCCTGATTTATCGCGACTTCACGCGTTTCCGCTTCGCCAAAGACAAGCTCAAGTTCCACGACGAGATCATTCACTACGGCGACGTGACGGGTCCGCTTGAGCGCGATCCGTGGGGCAGCTTCCGTTATGTGCGCGTGGGCGGAAAAACGGCGTACGACGATGATGTCTATTCCAGCCTGAAGGACGCGCCGATCTTCCCGAGCATGATGCGCAAGCATCTGCCGGTGTGGCCGGATGGCAATGACCACGGCAAGCTCGATGAGCAAGGCATGGCCTACGCCGGCAAAATCGGCGATTCGCTCACGCAGCCGCCGGCCAACTGGCTGGTGATGTCGCGCGAGTACCGCACCCAGTCGGTCGACACGGCGGCGCTTGAGCCCGATAACGCCAACTGCTGGTACGACGCCACCACGCAGACGCTACACATGGTCGTGGCCACGCAATCGCCCTCGGAGGTCGCGGAGAACGCCGCAGCGATGGCGGCCAAGGGGCACTTCCCCGTCAAGCGCCTGATCGTCTATCCGTGCTACACGGTGGGCTACGGCTCGAAGGATCACTACAACATGCCGTTCTACGGTCTGGCCGCCGCGATGTACGGCGATGGCCTGCCCGTGCGACTGGCCAATGACCGCTACGAACAGTTCCAGACATCGCTCAAGCGGCACGCGTTCACCATGCGTTATCGCATCGGCGTCGACAAGGAAAGCGGGTTGCTCCAGGCGTTCACGGCCGACATGGAATGCAACGGCGGCGGGCGGATGAACTTCTCCCCTTCGGTGGCAATGGTCGGAGCAACGGCGGCGCAGTCGATCTACTACTTCCCGCAGAGCGATCTGGCGAGCGTGGCGATTGCCTCGCGTGCCATCGACGCAGGCTCGGCGCGCGGTTACGGCACGCTGCAATCGATGGCTGCCACGGAAATGATGATCGACGAGATGGCGGCGCAGTTGGGCGTCGACGCCATCGATTTCCGCCTCAAGAACGCATTGCGCTCGGGCATGAAGAACACGCAGGGTGCGATTCCGGCGGGAGCTGTGCGGGTCGACGAAGTGCTGGCGCGTGCCAAGGCGCATCCGCTGTGGACGCAACGCGATAAGAAGAAGGCCGAATTCGAAGCCGCGCATCCGGGGCGTCGCTATGGCGTTGGATTCGCTTGCGTGCAAAAGGACTTCGGCACTGGTGCGGAGACCTCGTTCGCTCGCGTGGAGATCGACGAGACCGGCAAGATTTCGTTGCACCACACCGCCGCCGAGATCGGTACGGGTACATCGACGTCACAGGCGGTTGCCGTGGCGAAATGGCTCGGCATGCCGGCGACGGACGTGCATATCGCCATCACCGACTGGCCGGAGCTACCCGTCGTGACGAGTGGCGATCCGTATCTGATGTCGCAGGCCGATCAGGACAAACTCGCGGCCAATCCACGTTGGTCGCCGGGGTATGCGTCGCCATCGAGCGCGACGAACTCCGCTTTCTATTTCACGCACAGCACGCGCGAAGCTGCGCGATTGCTGTTCCTTCAGGGGCTGTGGCCGGCGGCGCTGTCGATCTGGCGTCGAGGACTCGGCGGTGGTCAAGCCGCACCGCTCGTGGTGCGTGCTGAAGATGCGCGCTGGGTCGAAGGCAAGCTCTCGGCCGCCGGACTCGAGGCGTTGCCGTTACCCATGCTCGCCAAGACGGCGCACGAGTTGGGTCTCGTGACCGGCGCGACGGTGCACGTCTTCAACCGCTGGCAGTGGGCGGAAGCCGATTGGGATCTGGGCGACGGTGTGACGCAGCGACTGCCCGTCGACGGCATTGCGTTGCGTTTCGGCAAGGGCGGGTCGAACGCTGCGGCGTCGGAGGCACAAGCCCCCGCTGCTGCACAAACGCCTGCCGCCAAGGGGGCGCATCGTAGTGGCAACGCGCCGGCGAAGTCCGCTTCCCCTGCCGTAGCGGCTGCCGCTGCCGCAGGGGCGAAAGGGGCGAAAGGCGCCAAGGGGGCACCGTCACCCAACGCGGGAGCGACGGGCATGCAGGTCGCGGCACCCGTGCCGGGCACGGGCTATCGCATCGTCGACCGCAAGCGCGTGTATTACCCGCCGGTGCAGCGTAACAACGCGGCCGTGACGTACTACAGCGCCGTGGGCACGCTCGTCGAGTTGTCGGTGCATGAGGCGACGGGCAAGGTCGAGTTGCTGACGCACCATTCCATCATGGAGTGCGGCAATCAGATCTCGCCGCAACTCGTGTCAGGCCAATTGCAGGGCGGTCTCGCCATGGGCATTGGCCACGCGTTGCACGAGTATCTGCCGCTTTATGAAGACGGCCCGGGCAACGGCACGTGGAACTTCAACCGTTATCACCTGCCGCGCGCGGTCGACGTCGCCGTGTGGACGCAAACCGGTGAAGTGCTGCCACCGATCTCCGAGACCGATGTGCCCAAGGGCATCGCGGAAGTGGTGATGATTCCCGTGGTGGGTGCGATTGTGAACGGCCTCGCGCATGCGATTGGCCATCGATTTACAGAGTTGCCGGTGACACCGGAGAAGATCCAGGAGGTACTGGCATGACGGACGCTTCGAGCGCACCGCAAGCCGCGTCGGATGCTACTGCGACCACGGGCGCGGGACAAGACATGAACGGCGCGAGCGCTGCATCGGCACCGGCCGCACCGGCAACCTCGGCGAACGGCAAAAAGCCGTGGGAAACGTTGCCGGTGACCGTGAAGGTCAACGGCGTGTCGCACGGACCGATGGACGTGCCGGCCGGTCTGATGATGATCGATTTCCTGCACGAGACGCTGGGCCTGACGGGCTCGCGGCTGGGCTGCGGGCAGGGCATTTGCCACGCCTGCGTGGTGATCGTCGATCATGCGGACGGCAGCAGCGAGACCGTGCGCAGTTGCATCACAGGCGCGAATTATTTCGACGGCAAGACCGTGCGCACGGTGGAAGGCCATGCCGCCCGCGATGCCGACGGCAAGCTCACGCTCGCACCGATTCAGCAGGCGTTTCTCGATCACTTCAGCTTTCAGTGCGGCTACTGCACGCCGGGCTTCGTGAACGCGGCGACGGTGCTGATCGAGGGACTCAAGCGGAATCCGGTCGCCCG
>JARLJF010000069.1 GCA_031291335.1 Pandoraea sp.
AGCCCGCCAATCTGCGCTGGATGGCCAAGGCCACCGCCGGCGTGTTCCTCGGCACCTGCCTGGGCATTGCCGTGGCCTTCGTCGGTGCCGTCGTAGCACCGGGCACGACGGCGCTGTCGATCTTCGTCGCGACGCTCGCCGTTTCCGTCGTTTTCGCAGCACTCACGGCACCGGCCGTGGCGGCGACGGGACTGCTCGTCGCAACCGCACTTGTCTGCGTCGCCATCCCCGTCGTGGATGCTGTGCTCACGCCCGACAATCTCGCACACTCGCTGGTATCGGGCGATTGGGTGCTCGCCGGCATCGACCTGATCGCCCTCGTGAGCGCCGTGATCTTTGCGCTGTTTGCCCGCGCAACGTGGCGACGCGCCCGTCGCGGCGACCCGAACAGCGTGTGGTCGCACACGGCGACAACGCTGCCCGAGCCGGCGGACCCGGCACGGACCTGACGGCGTACGCAAGCGAAGAGCGGCGGCTTTACGTAGCACCCGTAGAGTCCGCCACCTCCATCCCTTGCGCGGCCGTTCACCCCCACACAAGAAGACCGATTTCAAGACGTACTTCGTCGGCACACGACGCATCACACAGGGAGACTCACACCGATGTTGCACCACCGCCCTCTCGCCGGGCGCGGCTTCGCTCGCCCGCGCGCCGCCCATGAGCACACGCCCCGCCTCGCTTCGCCCTTTTGCGCAACCCTTTCGCCGTCCGCCGTGTCGCGTGCGGTTGCTGGCGTGTTCGCGATTTGCGCAGCGTCGCTGACGCTGGCATCGGGCAGCGCCTTCGCTCAGCAAGCGTCCGACGCGCAACCCGCCGCGAACGCCTCGCAAGGCACCGCTGCCCTACCGGCAACCACCGTCTCGGCCGGCCGCGATGACGACATCAAGGTCGAGCGTGTGTCGAGCGGCGCATTGGGCACACGGCGCGCAGTGGACACCCCGTTCTCCGTTGTCGCCGTCAATAGCGAGCAGATCAAGAACCAGATGGCCCAGACCGCGACAGACGCGTTCAAGTACGACCCGGCCGTCACCACGCTCTCGGAAAACAAGCGCAACGAGAACTCGTATTTCGCCGTGCGCGGTATGCGCGTGGACATGCTCGACGGCACCAAGATCGATGGGCAGAACTTCGTCTCGTGGCAAGCCGACATCCCGCTCGAGCCGTTCGAACAGGTGGAACTGCTCAAGGGTCTGGCCGGCTTCATGTACGGCTTCGGCACGCCCGGTGGCATCGTGAACTACGTGCTCAAGCGGCCGACAGACGAGCCGCTGCGTCAATTCTCGGTCGGCTACGAAGCGAGCAATGTGTGGAGCGAAAAGCTCGATCTCGGCGGACGCTTTGGCCCCGACAATCGCTTCGGCTATCGCCTGAACCTCGTGAACGAGGAAGGCAACACCGCCGAGCCGAACAATCATGTGCGTCGCAAGACGATCTCGTTCGCCACGGACTTCCGCATCACGCCCGACCTGACGTGGTCGGCCGACGTGGCGTACTGGAAACGCCAGACGACCGGCACGCTGTTCGGCATGAGCTTCACCGGCGCGGTGCCCGACGCGAACAAGGTCGCTCGCAACCTTGCCCAGCCGTTCACGTACTACGAATCCGATACGCTCACGGCGGGCACGTCGATCGACTACCGTATCAACGATCAATGGAAGGCGAATTTCAAGTATCGCTTTGCCCGCCAGAATCGTCTGAATGGCGACAGCTTCCTCTCGGTGCTCAATGCGGCGGGCGACTATGCCGACACGCAGTACAAGTGGAAGACGGCCTACTACTACCAGGCCTGGGACGGCATGGTGCAAGGCAAATTCACCACCGGTCCGCTCAAGCATGACGTGGTATTCGGCCTGGCCTACCAGACCCAGGTCAAACTCAATGACAACGGCCTCGGCGGTAACGGCATTGCACTCGGCACGAGCAACATCTACAACCCGTCGCTGCTGCCCAATCAGGACATCGGGCTGGACTACCAGCCGTACCGCAGCGAGAAGATCTCGCAACGCGCGATCTTCGCCAGCGACACCGTCGGCATCACCTCGCGCATCTCCGTGCTGGCCGGATTGCGTTACACGCAGTTCAACGACAACCTGTACGACACCACCGGCCAGACCGGCATGACGTACCGCGCAAAACCCGTCTCGCCGACGGTCGCGCTGATGTACAAGACCGACAACGACTCGACCGCGTATGCAAGCTACGTCGAGTCGCTGGAACCGGGCGGCTCGGCAAGCATCACGAACGTCAACTATCCGCAGACCTTCGGTCCCCTGACGAGCAAGCAGTATGAAGTGGGCTGGAAGGCCGACAAGCAAACGTGGGGGGCCAATCTCGCGCTGTTCCGCGTCGAACGCGGCTATGGCTACACCAATCAGGCGAACTACTACGTGCAGGACGGCACGCAGCGCTTCCAGGGGCTCGACGCCAGCGGCTGGGTGCGTCTCGCACATGACTGGCGCCTGATGGGCGGCGTGCTGCTGCTCAACACCAAGGCCGTGGACGTCGACGACCCGAGCGTGGCGGGCAAGCGTATCTTCGCCGCGCCCCGCTATGTAGTGACCGGACGCGTCGAATACGACACCCCGTTCGTGCGCGGCCTGACGGTCGCCGCCGGCGTCAAAGTGACCGGCCAGCAGGAAGTCGATGCGGCCAACACGCTGTCGATCCCGGCATACACCACTATCGATCTGTCGGCCAAGTACGCCACGCGCGTTGCCGGCAAGTCGGTCGTGTTCCGTGCCGCCATCAATAACCTGACGGACAAGCACTACTGGACGACGACGTACAACGGCTTCGTGCTGCCGGGTTCGACCCGTACATTCCTCGCCAGCGCCACGATGGACTTCTGATCCGCGGTTGAACGGCAAGCGCGCTGACACACGATCCAGCGCGCTTGCGGCAGGCCCTCGCCTTCGCCTTGCCCTTCCCCCTTCCCCCTGCACTGCCGGGAATCCACGCAGTCTGGCCGTCCACACGACGATCAGCGTGGCAACGAGCAACGCCAGCAGCACAGGCGAAAAGGCTGCCACACCGAGGCGATCGAGCAAGACACCGCCCACGATGCCGCCACCGGCAATCGCCATATTCCAGACCGTCACGAGCATCGACTGCGCCACATCCGCCGCCTCTCCCGCGGCTTTGGCAATCGCCGTCTGAAAAAGCGTTGCCGCGCCACCGAAGGCCAGCCCCCACACCGCCACCGACACATACACCACGACCGGGCTATCACCGCCCACGCCGAGCGCCAGTGCCGAGAGACCAAACAACACTGTGCTGAGCAGCGTGAGCGAGCGCAAATGCCGATCGATCAGAACACCGACGATCCAGATGCCAATCAGGGACGTGGCGCCGAACGTCAGCAGCACGGCGTCGGTGCGCTGCGCCATGTTGGCGCGCGCCAGAAACGGGGCGATATAGGTGTAAAGGATGTTATGCGCCAGAACGAAAGCCAACACCACGAACAGCACCGGACGCACGCCCGGCACAGCGATCACCTCCGCCAGCGATAGCCGTTTGGCCGCCGCCTGCCCGGCAAAATCCGGCACCTTCACCCGCAACCGCACCGCGAGCCCTAATGCCAGCAGGCTCATGGCACCGAAGCACATCCGCCAGCCCACCCATTGCCCCAGGAAAGTCCCTGCCGGCACGCCGAGCGAGAGCGCCAGCGGCGTTCCGACCATCGCAATGGCAATGGCACGTCCCTTTTGATGCTCCGGCACCAGGCGTGCCGCGTAGCCCGCGAGGAGTGCCCACAGCAATCCGGCCGACACGCCGGCCAGAAAGCGCGCCGCCATCGTCAGTGCATAACTCGGCGAGATCGCCGTCACACCATTGGCGAGCGCAAACCCAATCATGCCGCTCAGCAGCAGCGCACGCCTTCGCACCCCCTGTGTCGCTGCCGTCAACGGAATGGCCGCGACCAGCGAACCGATGGCATAGATCGAGATGGTCTGACCGATCCACGCCTCCGAGACCGAGAGACCTTGCGCCATCTGCGGCAGCAGTCCCGCGGGTAGCACCTCGGTCAGAATGGTGACGAATGCCGCCAGCGCGAGCGACAGCAACGAGCCCAGCGGCAGACGCCCTTGCCCTTGCTGCCCGGCCGTCATTGCGTCACCTCGAGCGACGCGTAAACCGCATCGCGAAGATCGGTCACAAAACGACCTGACATGCCCTCAAGCGCGGTGTTCGTGAACGCCACCACACTGAGTTCACGGGCAGGATCGACAAACCATGAATGCCCGTAGGTCCCACCCATGCGCCAGCTGCCGACGGACTCCGGCGACTGCGCTTCATCGGGATCTTTCAACACCGTGACACCCAGGCCGAAACCTCGTCCCGGCCAGAACGCCATCGGCAACCCGCCGATCTGATCGGTGGTAAACGCCCGCACGAGCGATTCGGGCAGCAGCGGTGCACCGCCATTGCGCAGCGTCTCCAGCAAGCGAAGGAAGTCGCTTGCCGAGCCGACCATGCCAGCACCGCCCGATGGGTGCGCATCGACATTCAACGCGCGGCCCGGCGACAACCGGAAGCCGGCCGCGCCCTCCACGAAGGGCACGACATCGGGTTCCTCCAGCGGCCGGGGCAGCGGTGTGCCGTCCGCGTAGGCGATCGCAAGACGCCCTGCATCCACCGCGGCAAACGCCGTATCGCACATGCCGAGCGGTGCGGTTACGAGCGCCTCGACGGCCTTATCGAGCGGCATCTGCGTGACGGCTTCGATGACAGCGCCGAGCACGTCCGTCGCGATCGAGTAGCGCCACTCGGTGCTAGGCGAATACAGCAATGGCACGCTGGCAATGCGTCGCAGGTTCTCGCGCAAGCTCATGCGGCGGTCGTCCATGCCGTCGGAGACGCCCGCACGCGAGTAGGTACCGCCCGGCGCCTGAAAAAACCCGTAAGTCAGGCCCGCCGTATGCGTCATCAGATGACGAACGCTCAGCCGGGGTGTCGTCCCGTCCTCCAGGGTCGGTGTGAACTCGGGCAACCATCTCGTCACGTCGTCGGTGAGTTGCAACCGGCCCTGCGCCATCAGCACCAGCGCGGCAGTGGAGACGATCGGCTTGCTCACGGACGCCAAGCGAAACAACGTGCCGAGTGTCATCGGCGCGGCCCGTTCGCGGTCGGCGAAGCCCGCGGCTTGCTCATGGATCAGTTCGCCATGACGGGCCACCAAAACCACCGCGCCGACCAGTCGCCCGTCGTCGATCGCGTCGGCCACTACACGTTGAATCGGCGTCACCCAAGGGGTGGACGTCGCCCCGCCAAGCGCGAGAAATGCAGAAATCGTCACAGGAAAGTCCTTTCGTTCATCGACAGTCCCGCCACGATAAAGCGGCCGCAATTCAAGAAAAAGTAAGCTACAGTTCCTCTTTATACGGACATTTATGTCTGTAATGACAAGGCAATCGGGAGCGAACGTGGAGAGCCTGAACGGTTTCGTGGTTTTCGTGCAGGTGGCCGAGACGCGCAGCTTTGTCGCTGCCGGGCGTCTGCTGGGGGTGTCGGCGTCGGCCGTCGGAAAAGGCGTGGCGCGGTTGGAAGAAAAGCTGGGCGTGCGCTTGTTTCACCGCAGTACCCGCAGCGTGACGCTGACCGCCGAGGGGGCGCTGTTTCTGGAGCGCAGTCGCCGCATTCTCGCGGAGATCGAAGCGGCAGAGCTGGAGCTGTCGCAGGCCAGCGCGGCGCCTCGTGGACGGCTGCGCGTGAGCCTGCCAATGGTCAGTTCGCTGGTGCTGCCGGTGCTGGCCGCCTTCATGCGCCAATACCCCGACATCGAGCTGGATCTCGATTTCACCGATCGCATGGTCGACGTCATCGAGGAAGGATTCGACGCCGTGGTCCGCACCGGAGAGCCGCTTGATTCTCGCCTCACCGCGCGCAGACTCGGATCGTTCCGGTCTCATCTGGTTGCCTCGCCCGCGTATCTGGCGCGGCGCGGCATACCGGCCGTTCCTGCCGATCTGCAGCAGCACACCTGCCTGCACTACCGCTTCCCCAACAGCGGCAAACTGGAGGCGTGGACGCTACGGCAAATCCCGGGCGAGCCGGAGGTGGCCATCCCCACGTCCATGGTCTGCAACAACATCGAGACGCGGCTGTGTTTCGCGCTTCAGGGACTTGGGATCGCGTACCTGCCGGAATTCGCCATCCGGGAGCCGCTTGCCGACGGTCGACTCCGACCGGTGCTCGCCGACTATGCGCAACGTGCTGGCGTCTTCTATGTGCTCTGGCCCGCGAGCAAACATCCATCCCCAAAAGTCCGGGCCTTGGTGGACTGGCTCTGTGCGAATGTTTTTCCCGGCGCACCGGCGTGAGCGGCCAGCCCCATGAAAAAGCCCCCAAGGGCTGGATCGATGTCCGGCCCTTGGGGGCTTTTCCGTACGACGTCGATTCGACGTCGATTCACTCACCACCGCCGGCAGCGCGTCGCGCCACCGAGGTATGCGTCAATGCTTAGCCCACGAACGCGCGCTCAACGAGGTAGTGCCCCGGCGCGTGGTTGTGGCCTTCGACGAAGCCGCGCTTTTCCAGCAACTCGCGGGTGTCCTTGAGCATGGCCGGGCTGCCGCACAGCATGATGCGGTCGTTCTCCGGCGAGAATTCCGGCAGGCCGATGTCGGCGAACATCTTGCCCGATTCGACCAGCTCCGTGATACGGCCCTGGTTTTCGAACTCTTCGCGCGTAACCGTCGGGTAATAGATCAGCTTGTCGCGGATGTACTCACCCAGATACTCGTGCTCGGGCAGATGCTGCGTGATCAGGTCGCGGTAAGCCAGTTCGCTGGCGAAGCGGCAACCGTGCACCAGAATGATGTGCTCGTAGCGATCGTAGACTTCCGGATCGCGAATGATGCTCATGAACGGCGCGAGGCCCGTGCCCGTGGAGAGCAGATACAGGTTCTTGCCCGGCAGCAGGTTGTCGTTGATCAACGTGCCGGTCGGCTTGCGACCCACGATGACCTTGTCACCCGGCTTCAAATGCTGAAGACGCGAGGTCAACGGACCATCCTGCACCTTGATGCTCAGGAATTCGAGCTCTTCCTCATAATTCGCGCTTGCCATGCTGTAAGCACGCAGCAGCGGCTTGCCTTCCACTTCCAGCCCGATCATCGTGAACTGGCCATTGACGTAACGGAACGACGCGTCGCGAGTGGTCTTGAAGCTGAACAACGTATCAGTCCAGTGGTGGACTTCCAGCACAGTCTGTTGATTCTGAGTACTCATAGTGGCTTGACGTTTGACGGAGGTCGGCGGCGCGGCACATCGGCGGGGCCGTTGGCCCGAATCGCCTGAAATGCTGATGCGCGGACCTTCCTTAGTGGCCCGATGCCCGGACTCCAAGTGCATCAGGTGTACGCACTTTCAGTTATGGACGGGAAAACCCGACTATTTTACCCCAATTGCGAATTGCTTTCATTCGTCCCGTGAGGGGTCTCAGGGATTTGGGGGCGATGATTGATATCCGTCAGGATTCTGGCGCTGCCAGCGCCAGTGATCGGCGCACATGCGTGCCAGATCGTACTCGGCGCGCCAGCCCAACAGTGCGTTGGCACGCGACGCGTCGGCGTAGGAAGACCCCACATCACCCGAGCGACGCTCGACAATCTCGTACGCCACTTCGCGGCCGCTGGCGGCTTCGAACGCCCGCACGACCTCAAGCACGCTCTGCCCTCGGCCGGTTCCCAGATTGACGGTGAACCCCTCATCCAACTTGTGCAGGCCTGCTAGCGCCGCCAGGTGACCGCGCGCCAGATCTACCACATGGATGTAGTCACGAACCCCCGTGCCATCGGGCGTCGGCCAGTCGCCCCCATAAATCTTGAGCTGCGGCAGCTTGCCTACGGCAACTTGCGCGACAAACGGCATCAGGTTGTTCGGCAGACCGCCGGGGTCCTCGCCGATCAGCCCGCTTTCGTGCGCCCCTACGGGGTTGAAGTAACGCAACACCCCGACGCGCCAGCGTGAATCGGATGTCACCAGGTCGGCGAGCATCTGCTCGGCCATCAGCTTGGTGTGACCATACGGATTGGCCGTCGAGAGCGACGCCGTTTCGTCGATCGGCACGGATGTCTGAAAGCCATAGACGGCCGCCGACGAGCTGAACACGAGATGCCGCACGTCGTGGCGATCCATCGTTTCGATCAGCGTCAGCAGGCTAACCAGATTGTTGCGGTAGTAGAGCGACGGCTTCTCGATCGATTCGCCGATGGACTTCAAGGCAGCAAAGTGGATCACGCCATCGATACGATGACGCGTGAAGACGTCTTCCATGACCGTCGGGGAACAGGCGTCCCCTTCGATGAATACGGGCGCCCGGCCGGCAATACGCTCGATGCGCGCCACCGCGTCGGCATGGCCGTTGCAGAGGTTATCGACGATGACGACGTCGTAGCCGCCCGTCAGTAGCTCGACACACGTATGCGAGCCAATGTAGCCGGCCCCGCCGGTGACGAGAATGGTGCCCAGATTGTTCATGAAAATGCCTTAACGACGCCCGTGCGGCGTCTTCGTAATCGCCCGGACCGGGCCAGACGACCGAAAGTCCGAGACCCGCGATATTACTCCAGCGGTCGTTCTCGCGCCAATGGAACGGCTGGGCTGAATCGGCTATGCCCGCTGACTCATATAGGTGTCGTATTCGAGTGCAGCCAGACGACGTGTCAGCCGGTACGCACCGAGCGCCAACACGCACAGTAGCGCCAGCGCGAACCCGTAGCCGTACAGCGCGGGCCCGTATTGCAGACTGGCCCAGGTGAAGACCGC
>JARLJF010000070.1 GCA_031291335.1 Pandoraea sp.
CCAAACGTCAGGAGATTTTCGGATTTTGTCCCCGGCTTCTGATATTTCATGCGCCACTTCTTTGCGCCGCTCGGGAGAACCTCTAGGTACAGGCCGCCGCCGTCACGAAGGCGATTACCGCCGTCGGCGGTGTATTTGGCTTGGCGGCACTGGAGGTCTGAGAGGGGGAGAATTCGTTTGGGCATTGATTTCAGGCTATGCGAACCCTCCAAACTATACCCCATACCCGAAACCGTACCCCCAAACCGCGTGGTTCTCGATGGGAAACGGTGGGCAAAGATGGCAATAAAAAACCCCGGAAGCCTTTCGGCGCCGGGGTTTCATGGGCATCGATAGCAATCGATTGCCACTTATCTGGTGGGTGGTACAGGGATTGAACCTGTGACCCCTGCCGTGTGAAGGCAGTGCTCTACCGCTGAGCTAACCACCCAAATCATTAACTAAATCAATGACTTAGTGTTGATTGCTGAAGCTTTCGTTTCGCAATCAGGAGCAGAACTTTAACTGTTTTCGCAGCAGCCTGCAACCCCTTCTTTTGTTCTTTTTTTGCTGCCGCCGTGACGATATCTCTCGATCACTTCACGCCGTTTCTTGTGATGACTCACAAGCAGCAAAGACAGCGATTATAGGGATGTTTTTTGCGTTTGTGAAGCCCTTCGTGCGACTTTTTCGCAAAGTCCCCGATCGCGCTGCGGGGCTGTGCAAACTTACGCGGCGGGCGGCGCGTCGCCCTCGGGTGGCGCCGGTTCCTTGCGCCACACGCACGTGCCCTTCATGCCCTTGTCGATGCCGTTGAGCACGTCATCGTGCAAAGCTATCTCTTCGCTCGCTGCCGCGATGACGGGCAGGTTGAACTGACTCAGTGAAATCTTCTCGCGATGCGCGCCCGCTTCGCCATCGTCGCCGTCGTTCGTATCGATGACGAGGCTTTCCTGACCGCGCGTCATGGCGAGATAGACGTCGGCGAGCAGTTCCGCGTCGAGCAATGCGCCGTGCAGCGTGCGGTGCGCGTTGTTCACGCCCAGACGTTCGCAAAGCGCGTCGAGCGAATTGCGTCGACCGGGGAACATCTCGCGGGCCCGCATCAGCGTGTCGATCAGGCTGGAGCAGTGCTGCATGAACGGAGGCCAGCCAAGGCGGCCGAACTCCATATCCAGGAAGCCCAAGTCGAACGCCGCGTTGTGGATGATGATCTCGGCGTCGCGGCAGTACTCACGCAACTCTTCGGCGATCTCGGCGAATTTGGGTTTGTCGGAGAGGAATTCGGTGGTCAACCCGTGCACTGCCAGTGCGCCCGGATCGCTGTCGCGTTCGGGGTTGATATAGAAATGCAGGTTGTTGCCGGTCAGGCGGCGATTGACCAGTTCGACGCAACCGATTTCCAGCAGACGGTCACCCGTCCTGGCATTCAGGCCTGTGGTTTCGGTATCGAGGATCAGTTGTCGCATGATGTTCGGTAAGTCTGGTGTGCTTTCGGAATTGGCTCGCTGCGGGTCGTAACACCTCACGCAACGCGCGGATACTGCTCATTTGTCTGTGACGCGGCGACGATCGTCGCTGTCACGCTAACCGCGTCGCAGACTTTCCACGCCGCGATTGGCCAGTTGGTCGGCCGCTTCGTTGCCTTCGTGTCCGGCATGGCCTTTCACCCAGCGCCAGTCGATCTCGTGCTTCTGCGAGACGGCGTCGAGCGTCTGCCAGAGGTCGGCGTTTTTCACAGGCTCCTTGGCGGCCGTTTTCCAGCCACGCGCCTTCCAGCCGTGAATCCACTCGCTGATGCCTTTCTGAACGTACTGCGAGTCGGTGTGAAGCACCACATGGCAGGGCTTGTTCAGCGCTTCGAGCGCGCGAATGACGGCAAGAAGCTCCATGCGGTTGTTGGTGGTGTTGGGTTCGCCGCCGAACATTTCCTTGCGGTGTTTGCCCGCGACGAGCAGGGCGCCCCAGCCGCCGGGGCCAGGATTGCCTTTGCAGGCACCGTCGGTGTAGATCTCAACTTGCGGCAAGGTCATCTCTCAAACAATCAATCGGACGCTTCGGTCGCTTCAGCCATCTGGCGGTGCGTGGTGTTGGGTGTGGCCACCGGTGCCGCCGCCGGCTGGAGGCCGAGTATACGCTTGCGGACTTTGCCGACCAAGCGCATGCCTCGCACCCGCTTGACCGCCCGCACGGCATAGAGCGCGCCGAAGATCGGCCACCAACGGTCGCCAGCGGGCTCCATGAACTCGAAGCGTTGCAGCCAGTGATCGCCGCGCAGGGGTGGGCGATAACAGCCGAAGCGTCCGCGGTCGATGTCGAACGACAGCAGCTTGAGCCAGTCTTTCAGGCGCGTGAACGCAATGAGATCGGCGCCAGGCGGCAGGAACGGTGCACCGGCGAGTCTGCCCAACTCCTCGCGCGCGCCCCACAGGCTCAGATTGTTGAACCCGGTGATGATGACCTGCCCCTCGGGCACGAGAATGCGCTCCACCTCACGCAAAATGTCGTGAGGATTCTCGGCAAACTCGAGCACATGCGGCAGCACGACGAGGTCGGTACTCGCCGTAGCGATGGGCAACTCGTCGAAGCGACTCACGAGGATGTCGCGCGCGACCATGACGGCCGCGCCGGCGTCGCATGACGGCGAGCCGCCGGTTGTGTCGCTGGCGGCCTTGGTCATGAGTGCAGGGGCTTCGGCGCCGCGTGCGGCGGGAAGAATGAGGCCTCGGTAAGGCATGCGGTTTTCGCGCAGCGTATCCAGCTCGGGACGGCCGAGTTGCAGCGCGTGATAGCCGAACAGATCCCCGACCCATTGGTCGAAGAGGGCCTGTTCCCATGCGAGCGCGTAGCGGCCTGGCGGTGAGACGAGCCAGACGGGCCAGTCTATAATTGGACGTTCTGACATGGTGGCGAGTATATATGGATGCGCACGCAGATGCGGCGAGTAAGCAGTCGACCGGTACACTGACCGTCTTCCCCGTCCCCGCGTTCCAGGACAATTATCTCTGGGTCATCGATAACGGCAAAGATGCCGTGGTCGTCGATCCGGGCGATGCCGCACCGGTGCTCGCCTATCTCGAATCGCGCGGCCTCACGCTGCGCGCCATTCTCATTACGCATAAGCACGCCGACCACATCGGTGGCGTCGACACGCTGCTCGAGCGTTTCGATGTGCCGGTGCACGGCCCGGCGCACGAAGCGATCGCATGTGTCGACCACCCGCACAACGGCGGTGAGACGGTCCACATTGCGACCCCCGCTATGACGTTCGAAGTGATCGATGTGCCCGGCCACACGTCAGGACATATCGCTTACTTCCTCGGTGCCGGTGCGGCAGGCGCGCCGCGTCTGTTCTGCGGCGACACGCTGTTCTCTTGCGGTTGCGGCCGCCTGTTCGAAGGCACGCCTGCGCAAATGCTGGCGTCGCTCGATTCGCTCGCCGCACTGCCGCCCGCCACGCTCGTGCACTGCGCGCATGAGTACACGCTGTCGAACATTCGCTTCGCGCTGGCGGTCGATCCGGACAACGCGGCACTCGCCGCGTGGCATCAGGAGGCAACGGCACTTCGCGCTGCCGGCCGTCCGACCCTGCCCACGACGCTCGCCCAGGAACGGGCCACCAACCCGTTCTTGCGCAGCGACGCCCCGGCGGTCATCGCTGCGGCCGAAGCGCATGCCGAACGCGCTTCGCTTTCCCGCGAGGCGGTATTCGCGACCGTGCGCGGTTGGAAAGATACCTTCCGCTAATCGTGAGCGCGTCGTGCTGTCAATAGCATGACGCGTCATGATCGCTGTCATAAAGCGGACGTTGACATGTTGGTACCCGCCTGCTCAGCCTTGCCAAATCACCCCGGATGTGAAGTTTCGGTGTCATTTCGGAGGCATCGTATACGCAACTAAGGTGTGTCACTTCGACCACATCGCGTGAAACCGAACTAAGGGATAACCCCTAAATTTAGGGCGTTTGGGCGTAAATTTTGCAAAAAAATTAGGCAGAAAGGTTGACGCATCCGAAGGGTTTCCTTACCATCCTTGCCAATTTCATGAAGATGTCACCCAATTCGAGCCCGATCAATGCGACTTATCGTTAGCTTGCTACTGACGCTGCTTCTAGCGGCTTGCGCCAGCACAGCGCCGACCACAGGTGCGTCGAATTCCACCTCCGAAGCACAGAGCAAGTCACCGCTCGCATCGACCGCCAAAGGCAAGCAACGAGTCTCCAGCGATCAGACGATCGATCTCGACAACGACTCGCTGGGCGATCTGGCCTACGGCAGCGATGATGCCGATCTCTGGTCACGCATTCGTCACGGTTTCGCCATCCCCGACCTGGACACCGACCTCGCGCAGGACCGCACGCAGTGGTATGCGCAGCGTCCCGAATACGTCGAGCGCATGATCCAGCGTTCGAACAAGTACCTGTTCCATATCGTTGAAGAACTCGAGCGCCGTCATATGCCGACGGAGCTGGCGCTGCTGCCGTTCGTGGAAAGCGCGTACAACCCGCAAGCGCTCTCGACGGCCAAGGCCGCTGGTATGTGGCAATTCATTCCGAGCACCGGCAAGACGTACAACCTCAAGCAGAACATGTTCCAGGACGAGCGCCGCGACGTGCTCGCCTCGACGACCGCCGCACTCGATTACCTCTCGAAGCTCTATGCGATGTTCGGCGACTGGCATCTGGCGCTCGCGGCCTACAACTGGGGTGAGGGCAACGTACAACGCGCGATCGACCGCAATCAGGCGCAAGGGCTGCCCACCGACTACCTGAGCCTTCGCATGCCGACAGAGACACGTTATTACGTGCCGAAGCTGCAGGCGATCAAGAACATCATTGCGCACCCGGACCTCTACAGCGTGAAGCTGCCGGAGATCCCGAATCACCCGTATTTCGTGAGCGTGACCACCAAGCGCGATATCGACGTGGCGCTGGCCGCAAAGCTGGCCGACCTGCCGCTCGACGAATTCCGCGCACTCAACCCGTCGTTCCGCAAGCCGGTGATTCTGGGCGCTGCCCAGCCGCAAATTCTCCTGCCGTTCGACAGCGCCGAAGTGTTCCAGCGCCGTCTGAAGGGCTACGACAAGCCGCTGTCGAGCTGGACGACGTACACGTCGGCATCGCGTGAGCGTCCGGAAGACGTCGCTCGCAAGCTGGGTGTCGATGCTGCCGTGATCCGCTCGGTCAACAACATTGCCCCGCGCATGCGCCTCAAGGCCGGCTCGACGCTGCTGGTGCCGCGCTCGGACGACATCGATCAGGACATCAGCGCGTCGGTGGCCAGCAACGCCGTGCTGGCGCTGGAGCCGGATCTTCCGGATACCCGCAAGGTCATGGTGCGTGCGCGCAAGCACGATACGCTCGCCGGCGTTGCCTCGCGCAGCGGTGTGAGCGTAGCTCAGATCAAGAGCTGGAATCGTCTGCGCCGCGATACGCTCACGTCCGGTCAACTGCTGGTGCTGCACGTGCCGGTCAAGGACGCCTCGCGCGTGATGGCGGCTGCCGCCGAACCGGCTGCGCCGGTCGCTGCGGCCAAGGATGACGACGCACCGCGTACGCGCATGGTGCGTGGTAAGAACGGCAAGATGATCCGCGTGGTCGACCGTGCCCCGGCCAAGGCCGCTGTCGCCAGCAGCAAGTCGGCCCCGGCCAAGGTGGCGTCGAAGGCGCCCGCCAAGGCCCCGGCCAAGACGGTGGCCAAGACGGCAGCGAAGCCCGCCGCCAAGACCCCTGCGAAGGTCACCAAGACGGCACAGCGCTAAGCGCCAGCCTTCCGGTTCGTCAGGCGATCGACGCATCGCCAGAGTCGGCGTCAGAGTCATACAAAACGCCCGTGAGGATGTCCCTCACGGGCGTTTTGCTTTGTGGGGTGTCGATGTCTCGCACGTCTCCGGACTGGCTTCACATTCGCTTCGGAAAATTCCCATCAATGGACCGGCTCTCGTTTCCTATGATGAAGACG
Source organism: Pandoraea sp. (assembly GCA_031291335.1). Taxonomy (GTDB): domain Bacteria; phylum Pseudomonadota; class Gammaproteobacteria; order Burkholderiales; family Burkholderiaceae; genus Pandoraea. The sequence continues at coordinate 5,940 of JARLJF010000070.1, forward strand.
CGGACGATTCTGTTCGTTTTCACTCACAAAGGAGTCCTAAATGAATAAGGAAATGGGAGCCATGAAAGAAGTGACCGAACTCGACGTACTCGCCTCGGTGGATGCCACCCATGCCACGCGTGGTGTACTTGGTAACGACGTGGAAGGCATCACGGTGCTGCCGCTGTGCTTCAAGCCGATTTGCATCCCGACGCTGCCGCCGGTGACCGGAGGTCATGCCTGAGGTGGCAGATTCGATGCGAATCGGAACCGGCGCGTGTGCGGACGCGCCGGTTTTCCGTCATCTGGCTCCCGATGTGCACGTCACAGGGATCGACGCGCACATGGTGGTGCTCAAGCTTTCTCACGACCGTTACTTCAATCTGTCCTATGCGCATTCGCAGGCCTTGCGACGTCTGATCGGCTGGCGGCACGATTCGCGCGCGGCTGTCGACACCTTACCCGCCATGGAGGCGATGTTCGACGCGGAAGGCATCCTGGCCCCGGGCGAGCAAAACGTGCCTGACACGCGTCATGCCACGCGAGACATGGCGCCTCGGCTGGGGTTCGATGCCTGGCTGGCGATGCCTGTGGACCTTGCCAGCGCGCCTCGCACGCGAGATGTGCTTCGTGCGAGCTACTGGCTTTGGCAAGCACAACGAGCGACGCGCCGACACCGTATGGCCGGCGTGGTGGCGGCGGTGCGTGCTGCGCAGATTACCCGCGTAACCCAGTACGGATTGCCGGGTGACTATTCGCGCTACGTGGGGGCAATGCATCGCGCCGCGTTGTTCTATCCGCAATGCTCTCCCTGTCTGCCTTGGTATGCAGCGCTTGCACTGTGGTGCGCGCATGACGGCCTGCGCCTGCAACTCGTCATCGGTGTTCAGCGACAGCCCTTCTATGCCCACGCATGGGCAGAGGCGCAGGGCCGGGTGATCGGCGACGATCCGCGCCGTCGCGAGCAGCTTGCCGTGATCTTCGAGACCCCCGCCTGAGCCACGACGCGTGGCGTCGATGCAAGCCCCTCAATTCAAACGGAGCCCGCCATGAAACTTGCCCGCCTGAGACCGGGACCGGCAGAGCGTCACGTGCCGCTGCCCGGCGCTGTCGTGTTGCGAGGTCTGGATGGTCAGCCCGCCGCCCGCATTCGTCCCGAAGGCAGTGGTGAGCGTCAACATTCGAGCGGCCAGAGCGAACTGCTGGCGTGGTACGTGAGCGGGCGCGTGTTCCGCAAGGACGATGGCCACGAAGTTCCGCCGGGGCTCGAACTGGCTCGCATGGCGATCGAATCGCCGGAGCGCTTCGTCGAGCAGTATTGGGGACATTACCGGATCATCGTGCATGATCGCTGGTGCGGTGCGACGCTCGTGCTGTGCGACCCCTGCGGTCACTGCCCGACGTATTACCGGTTTTGCCGGGACGGGGCGGTGCACGTGGCGTCGGACCCGGCATCGATCGCTGACGCCAGTCCGACGTTCGATAGCGCGGCGCTCAAGTCCTTCCTGGTTCACGGCGACCTTGGCGGTGTGCAGTGCGCGCTCTACGACGTGGAGCGGCTGCCGTTGGGCCATGCGCTCTGGATTCCCGAGCGCGGCGCGCCGAAAACGCGCATCGTGTGGTGGCCGTCGTGGCGTCCGCGCAAGGGAGCGAACGGGACGAATGAGGCCGCCGAGGTGGCATCGGGCAAGGGACTGCTGGGATTGCTGCGACGCTCGGCAGAACGCTGTCTCGGAGACAGGCCGGCGGTGCTCGAGTTATCGGGCGGGGTCGAGTCGACATCGCTCGCATTGGCGCTTGCCGAATCGGGGCGCGCCGGCACCTGCACCGCGGTGAATCATCGCGATCCGGCCTCACCATCGAGTGACGAGTCGCATCATGCGGGCAGCGTCGCGCGGCATGTGCGCATGGCGTTCGAGCGCTTCGATATCGAATGCGCGGCGTTCTCCCCGCCTGCGACTATCCCGCGTCTCGCACGGCCCGCGATGCATTTGTGCATGCTCGCGCAGCTCGACGCCGTGCGCGAACGGCTGACGTCGTATCACGATCACCGGCTCGTCAACGGCCACGGCGGTGACGCCATCTTTCTCGCTCCCCCGCCCGACGGCGCGTTTCTCGACGCCTTTGCCGACGGTCAGTGGCGGCGGGCGTTCGGCGCGTGGCGTGATCTGGCGGTGATGCAACGCTTACCGCTGTGGTGGGTCATGCAGGGCGCGTTCGCGCAGTTGCGCCAGCGTCACGCGAATCCGATGGCGGCGCACGCGGGTGGCTTGCTGACAGACGCGGCATGCAATGGCGAGAGCGCCCGCACGGAACCGCTCGCACAGGCATGGCTCGCGCAATGGCCGCTTCGCCTGCGCCCGGGCAAGCGGGCGCAGATTCTCGGCACGCTCGGCAACCTTCGCGACATCGAGGTATATCCGTCGCTGGCGGCAGCGGGCACGGTGTTCCCGTTCCTGACGCAACCGGTCGTCGAAGCCGGTTTCGCCATGCCGACGTACCGCCTCTTCAATGCGATTCACAACCGGTTGCCACTGCGCCGCGCGGCCTATCTCGCAAGTGGGCTGCCGAATCTCTGGCGGCGGGATAAGGGAATGATGACGGGCATCGTGGGCGCAGGGGTGGCCGCCAATCTCCAGCATGTGGAGGAGGTGTGTCTGGAGGGTTACTGCGCGGGGTCGGGATGGATCGATCGCGATGCATGCCGACGCGCCATCGGCCGGATTGCGCATCATCATCTCGAATCGATGACGACGATTCGTCGGCTCTACGCCGTTGAAATGTTCGTGCGCGGCTGGCGGCAGGATGCCGGCGGCACCGGCGGCACCGGCGGCAAGCAGGAGGCGGCATGACCTGGCAGGCGGGCTGGCGGGCACTGTGTTTCGTGTTGCATACGCTCTGGGTGAGGGAGACGGCATCGTCGCGCCATCGCACATGGCTCGTCGCGGCGGCCCTCGCAGCGGCGCTGACGCTCTCGCTGCGCCTCGTTGCACCCTGGGTGCTCGGGCTCGCTGTCGACGCCCTCGCTGGCCAGCGCCCGGGCACGCTGGCGATGCCGTTGGCTGTCGCCTATGCGGTTCTGTGGTCCGGTGCCGCGATCGGCGAGCGCGGCAAGGATCTGCTTATCCAGCGCGTGATGGAGGACCTGCGCCGACGCACCGCCCTGGGCTACCTCTCGCGGCTGATCGAACTGCCGGCGCACCGCGCACGTGATGTCAACGCGGGCCACGTGCTCGATTGCCTGTTCCGCGTGGAGGTGGCGTTGCCCGTTATCGTGACGGGCCTCGTCTTCGGCCTGTTGCCGCTCGCCGTTCAGGTGGTGGCGACCGGCGTCATTCTGATGCTCAACTTCGGTGTGCTTTACGGTGTGATTCTCGGCGCGACGGTGGTGGCGTATCTGTTGACGCTACGTCCCTCGCTGGCGCGCGTCACGCGTCGCGAGTCGCAGGCGAATGAGGTGTCGCGAGCGACGACCGGTGCACTGGCCGACACGCTGAACCAGCTTGAATGCGTGAAGACCTTTGCGCAGGAACCCGCGGAGATCGGGCGGTTGTCTCAGCGTCTGCACACGCGCTACACGGCGGCGTTGGCGACGGCGACCACCTCACAGATGACGAGTGCCGTGCAGATGGCGATCATGGCCGCAGGTGTCTCAGCGATGACACTGCTCGCCGTGGCGGACGTGGCTCGTGGCGCCGAACCCGTGGGCACGCTCGTGCAGGTCAACGCGTACTTGCTTCAGTTCGCGCTGCCTGCCGCGATGCTCGGCGCGTTGGTCGCGCAGCTGGCGCGTGCGCTGGTCAGCGTCGACGAGCATCTGCGCGACAGTGCGGCGGGCCCCGCTGCCGTGGCGGCATTGGCGCGGGGTTCGGCCAGCGCGCGCAGCCCGGGGAATATCGCTCCGCACGCGCCGACACCTGAAGCACCGTCCATCGATCTCGATGATGTGAGCGTTACGACGAGTGATGGCCAGCCGATCGTGGCGAGCGTCAGCTTGCGAGTGCGGGCAGGGGAGTATCTGGCGATCGTTGGCCCGTCGGGGGCGGGCAAATCGACGTTGCTGCGATTGATAGCCGGGTTGTCGCTGCCGTCGAGTGGCGAGGTGCGTGTCGATGGCCGTGCGTTTTGCCGTCACCACGCAAGTGAGATGCGTCGCGCTACCGGGTTCGTGACGCAGGACTGTCGTCTGTTCGACCGCTCGCTGTTCGATAACGTCGCCTATCGCGGAGGGCTTCTTGCGGCCGTGCAGCCCGACGACGTGGCGGCACAGGACGAATTCGCGCGTGTGACGGCGGTGGCGGAAGTCCCGCTGGCCACCTCCGTCGCGGGACTATCCGGTGGCGAACGGCAGCGGGTGAACATTGCCCGCGCGCTCTGGGGCCACCCGCCGCTGTTACTGCTCGACGAGCCGACGGCGGCCCTCGACGCCCTGACCGAGGCTCGTATTCTCGGGCGTCTCGCACGAGAGCGGGCGGGGGCGACCTGCATCGTGGTCGCGCACCGACTGGCGGCGATTCGTCACGCCGAGCGCATCGTCGTGATGGACGGTGGGCGCATTGTCGAGACGGGCGATCACGCCACGTTGTTGCACCGTGACGGCCTCTACGCCCGCTTGTGGCGGGCGCAGCAAGCCGACATCCCGGCTACGCCTCTCCTGCGCGTCGCCGATCCCGTCTGACTCAGCGTAATCCCCTAGCGTTTCGCGTGGAGGGCTGGCCCGTCCGGTAAGCCTTCCGTAAGCGTCAACGCGCACACTGATCGCGAGGCACGTCACTCGTGTCCGACGATTTCATTGCACCGAAACGCATTGCCGGTCGATGGCGGCACGCCACTCGACCCAGCCGGCCCGATCCGGCGCCGCGCCAGTCCCGTCGCCCTCCGGCACCGCCGATAGGGCATCACGAACGCGCGAGCCAATCAAATATATGCAAGGAGACATCATGACTTCGTATGCGTCATTTCACGCCAGTTCGATCACCCCGGATACGCGGGCGGCCTTCTGGG